>NZ_JAUBOR010000019.1:0-119775 GCF_036700305.1 Microcoleus sp. Z1_A1 | reverse complement strand
GCCCGTCCTTTTTGGACGGGCGGGACGCCCATCCCACAATAACAATTAAAATTGTAAGTTATTTAATTCGCGATCCTAAATGACAGACCCTTCGCAGGAAATACGGGAGAAAATGTCAGGTTATCACGCACCCTAAAATAGGTTCTGATACACAATTAATATGATATCCGTTGCAATTGCCCCCCATCTGACCACGAATTTCAAAGGTGGTACCCGCCACGTGATTTATCCGTGGAATCAATCCAAAATCGAAAATCGAAAATCACTTATTGCCCCCGCATTGATCCCTGGGGTCAATCTAAAATCGAAAATCTAAAATCTAAAATCGATTGACGGTCGAGGGGGTTTACGCTCATCTGTGAGTAATATTATAGATGGTTGGTGAACCGGCCCCTACCAAGAATTATGGTTAATTTACCGCCCATGATTTAACAGCTTATCCTAACTTTTAACTTTTAACTTTTGCGAAATCGGCAGTTCGATCGCAAATTCTGTTCCTCGGCCAACTTCTGAATGACACTCCAACTTACCGCCGTGGGTGTCTTTAACTATTTGGTAACTAATCGATAACCCCAAACCAGTGCCGGTGCCCACAGGTTTGGTAGTAAAAAATGGGTCAAACATCCTTGACTGAACTTCGGGATGGATACCGGGCCCGCTGTCAGAAATCCGCACACACACTTGATTTTCGCTGCTGACTTCAGTAACAATGCGAATCTGGTTAACTTTGCAAGTACAGTTTGCTGATGACTCTTCCACAGCGTCGATCGCATTTACCAGCAAATTCATAAATACCTGGTTTAATTGAGCCGGATAACACTCGACTTTGGGCAGGTTTCCGTAATTTTTAATAACTTGAATCTCCCGATGTTTTGGCTGTGACTGGAATCGGTGCTGCAAAATCACCAAAGTGCTCTCTATCCCTTCATGAATGTCTATTACTTTGCGATCTGTTTCGTCGAGTCTCGAAAAGTTTCTCAAAGACAGCACTATCTGCTTAATTCGGTTAGCACCTTCTTGCATTGAAGCCATTATTTTCGGGAAATCGCCAGCTATAAAATCCACCTCGACTTCTGCCAATTCTTCCTGTATTTCGGGAACTGGTTCAGGATAGTATTGCTGGTAGAGTTCAATCATTTTTACCAAATCGCGAGCATACTGTGCTGCAGGAATAATATTGCCGTATATGAAGCTGATGGGGTTATTAATTTCATGGGCTACTCCCGCTACCATTTGCCCGATACTTGACATTTTTTCGGCTTGAATGAGCTGAGATTGAGCTTTTTTTAAGTCGGCCAGAGTTTGTTCTAACTGTTGCGCTTTTTCTCGTTCTCGCTGTTCGCTAAATTGCAACTCTACTTCGGCTTGTTTGCGATCGCTAATATCAATATGCGTACCCGTCATCCGCAAAGGATTTCCCGAAGCGTCGTGTTCCATCACCTTCGCTTGAGCTAAAATCCACTTCCACTCGCCGGATTTTGTCAGCATCCTAAATTCCACTTCGTAAGTAGGATTTTTGCCTTCCAGGTGAGCATTTAGCGCTGCTTTAGCCGGAGACAAATCCTCTGGATGTACCAGTTGCTCCCAGGATGCAAAACTATTTTCTACCTCCTCTACTTCATATCCCAGCATCATTTTCCACCGTGGATTAAAATAGACTTCTCCCGTGGCAAGATTCCAATCCCACAAGCCCATCGCACTGCCTTCAAATGCCAGATAAAAACGTTCTTCGCTAATTTGCAAAGCTGCTTCGGCTTGTTTGCGATCGCTAATATCCATCACTGTTCCCAACAGTTTTATTACTTCCCCGGTTTCGCTAAAAACAGCTTCTCCCCTTCCTTCCACGTATATAATTTGACGGCTAGGATGCAAAAATCGGAACTCTCTTTTGTAGGCAATGCCTTGTGAGATAGTTAGGCTGACTGTTTCTTGAAATAATTCTCTGTCGTCGGGATGACACATCTTTAAAAGTTTGGCAGATGTCGGTTCAGTTGCACTTGAGTCAAGACCAAAAATGCGGAATACTTCTTCTGACCAAGTAATTTTATTGGTGACTAAATCAAATTCCCAACTGCCGATGTGGGCAATTTTCTGGGCGGCTGCTAGACTAGCTTCGCTTTGTTGAAGTTTAAGTCGCTGTTGTTTATCTTGTTCCAGAAGTGTTGCTTGAGCGATCGCAATTCCCATCTGTGCCGCCACAGCGCTCAATAATGTGATCTCCTCCTGCGTCCAGTGGCGGGGGCGATCGTACTGATGCAAGCATATCATTCCGTTGGCTTTTCCCTGGTAGGAAGTGCGGATGGATATCATCGATTTTAAGCCTATTTGACAGCACAAATCTCGGGCGTTTTCTAGCAGCGGGTCGGAAAAAACATCGTCAGAAACTACAGCTTGATCTTGGGATAATAAAAACTGAACGTGAGGATTGCCCTGTACGGGGATTTCTAAATCTAAAAGCGATTTGGATGCGGATTTTTTGTACTCAGCGACATTATTAATTCTGGGAATAGGGTGTTCTGTGTAGGTATGAACCAAGCAGCAATCAGCATTAAAAATTCTACCTATTTGGGCAGTAGCTGTTTGAAAAACTTGATCTTGATTTAAACTGTATCGAATTTCAAGAGTAATTGTTTCTATTAAAAACCTTTGTTTGATTTGCCGTTCTAAAGCAGATAAAGCTGTTTTTAGTTCTAGTTCAGCTTGTTTGCGATCGCTAATTTCAGTAGCCGTCCCCAAAATTTTCCAAGGTTTGTCGTCTGCGGTTCTGGCAAACACGGTATCCACGCTAACAAACCACCGATATTCACCATTTTTGTGCTGAATTCGGTACTCACACTCAAAGCTTTCACCGTCTTTTGCTGCCTCAATCCTGCTGAGGTGTTCTGAGAATCCTGGCAAATCGTCAGGGTGTATTAAGTTAGGAAGAAATCCTCCTGCCATTTGCTGGATTTCTTCAAAAGAATAGCCAATATCGCTATATATTTCGCGGTTGATATACAAAGTTCGCTGTTCAATCAAATCGGAAACGTACAAAAGATTAGGATGTGTTTTAATTACTGCCGACAGCCAGCGTTGGCTGTCTCGGAGTTCTGCTTCGATCCGCTTGCGTTCTTCTATTTCTGCTTGCAGCCGTGCATTTTGTGCTAAAATTTGTTTATAAAGACGGCTCAGAAGCAGTTGATTTTCGATCCGGCTCACCACTTCTTCTGTTTGAAATGGTTTACTAATGTAGTCGGCTCCTCCCACCGAAAAAGCTTTGACTTTATCAAAAACTTCATTTAAAGAGCTAATAAAAATCACAGGAATATGTTTGGTTTGCGGACAAGCTTTTAACTTTTCGCAGACTTGATACCCATCCATACCGGGCATCATGATGTCCAGCAAAATCAAGTCTGGTGGACTCGACATAGCAAAGTTAAGAGCCAATTTGCCATCTCGTGTCGGTCGCACTTTATATCCCCGCTTAGACAAAAGCTGGGATAAAAGCCGCAAGCTTTCTGGATGGTCGTCCACCATTAAAATATTTTCTTGTAAGACAGTGTTTTCAAGTCTAACTGTTTCTAGTCTTGGATTTTTATCGTCAGTTGTATTCACAGCAAACCCTCAAACTATTCAAGTTGTATATGTGGGAATATTTTTAAAGTCATTAACCGCTTGTAGCTAACACTCTCAGATAAACCAGCACAACTATTGGCTCTCTAGCACACTCTTAAATTATCTCTCATTATATCAAAAGTAACGATCTTTTGAAAATATTGGTAGCTCAAATTATCGGACTCTGGTGAGAAACCAGCCTAGATTCCTCTAATCACAGGCTAACCAAGCAATTTTGATTAAATAAAGGTAAAATTTTTATTCTTAGACTTTATACGACCATGCTTGCAGCCATTGATCGGGTGCTTTGTGTTGAGATTTTTCATTAGATATCCTCAGTAAAAAGGTTAATTTAAACAAGCCGGAACATTGGTGTCAACTTAAGACTAAAAATTATTTTTTTCTGGTTGGTATCCAAGTTGTGAGTTCCCTAAATTTCCCTTATTAAGCAGCCCTAGGGCAGTGTAGGCATAATTGTCAAACAGTTGTTACCGTTACTAATTATGAGCTTAAGTTGACACCAATGGGCCCTAAAAAACTCCTACAATATCTTATATCTTATTTGCGGGATGGGGCTGATTTATGGTATCTTTGTCTCGGCTTGCAATTCTCCGCAAGCGGCGTAAACGGCTTTCACGTTATACCAATTCAGAAAAATCCGAGCAATTTCTAAAGCTAGCTGGGGCTTGCCTTGGTCAATCAACCACTGTAAAAAAGGAGTCATCGTTCGCTCGTTCAGCATCCCACCTAATGATAAAATTCCCCACAAAATTTGGTGCAAAAAAGTCATTTGAATCATCATCCGTACTTCCCAACTTGGGTGTTTTTGATAAAACAAAACTCCCATTCTCCCGCGCTCAATTTCTCGGTTAATCATGCCTGGAATTTGCTCCAAACTAAAAGCTGGATGCCAGTGATAACCGACCGCAGCGGGACATTTAATGAGTTTTAAACCTAATTTTTTTAACCTAACTCCCAACTCTAAATCTTCCCATCCGTACAGTTGAAAGCGAGTGTCAAAAAGTCCAGCGGCCAGCAGCCAGTGGCGGGCGATCGCCACATTTCCCGTAGCAAAATAAGCCGCCGAAAAATCGGTGATTTTGTAAGGTTCTGAGGTAGGATTGTCGAAATTGCAAGTATTAATCACGCTGCCGTAAGTAAAAACAGCATCAGTATCTTTGTAACCCTGTAGTAAAGCATCGGCGTGTGCTTGCAAAAAATGCTCTGTTACCACCAAATCGCTGTCAATAAAAATAATCGTATCGCCCTTAGCATCTTCAACGCCCAAATTCCGGGCAGCGGCCGGGCCCTGGTGAGATTGACAGATCGATCGCACATGAGGCAACAAGTCAGCATTTGCGGCCAACCACTCCAGCGTCCCGTCCGTCGATCCGTCGTCCACGACAATTACTTCATAGTCTCTGACAATCTCACCGAACTGCTGATTTTCCAAAGCCAGTAGACATTTTGCCAAAATCGGTTTACGATTATACGTCGGAATTACAACACTAAAAAACACGGTTTTTCCCCATCGCCACAGTTACCGTATCCCACGGTAGCAGATTTTCCGCAGCAACTCCTCCGGTAAATAGCCAAGTTTATCAAAAAAAGAATATATAAATCTGTACTATTTCTGACAAGAATCGATCTCAATTAGGTGCATAATGAAAAGTCGGTTAAATATCACATCTTGCACCATTCTCCAGAACAGGCAAGATGCCTGTTCCACAAAAATGATATTTTTTTGTGGGGTGGGCATCTTGCCCGCCCTTAAAAGCTTAGTGACAAGGGTGCAAGATGTCAGTTAAATTCAGGATGTAAAGAGCAATGAGTCGCGCTAAAAAAGTTGTCCTAGCATATTCCGGCGGAGTCGATACCTCCGTCTGCATTCCTTACCTCAAAAACGAGTGGGGTGTTGAAGAAGTAATTACTCTGGCCGCGGATTTGGGACAGGGAGACGAATTAGAACCGATCCGCAAAAAAGCTTTAGCATCCGGTGCTTCGGAATCTTTAGTTATTGATGCTACCGAAGAATTTGTCAAAGACTATGCGTTTCCAGCGATTCAAGCTAACGCACTTTACGAAAACCGTTATCCCCTTTCGACTGCCCTGGCTCGCCCGCTGATTGCTAAATTGTTAGTAGAAGCTGCGGAAAAATACGGTGCAGATGCGATCGCCCACGGTTGCACAGGTAAAGGAAACGATCAGGTGCGGTTCGATGTGTCGATCGGCGCACTCAACCCCAAGATTAAAATCTTAGCACCAGCGCGGGAGTGGAAAATGAGCCGCGAAGAAACGATCGCATACGGCGAGAAATGCGGTATTCCGTCGCCCGTGAAAAAGTCTTCGCCTTACAGTATCGATCGCAACTTATTGGGAATGGCAATTGAAGCCGGAATCCTCGAAGATCCTTGGGCGGAACCGCCGGAAGAGGTGTATTTGATGACAAAGGCGATCGAACAAACTCCCGACACACCCGAATACCTAGAAATCGGTTTCGATTGCGGAAATCCTGTCAGTTTAAACGGCACAAATTTATCACCAGTCGCCTTAATTACCCAACTCAACGAAATAGTTGGAAACCACGGAGTCGGCCGGATTGACATGATTGAAAACCGCCTCGTCGGGATTAAATCGCGGGAAATTTACGAAACACCAGCGATTTTAGTTTTGATGCACGCGCACCGAGACTTAGAAAGTTTGACGCTGACAGCAGATGTAACGCGGTACAAGCGAGGCATCGAAGAAACCTACAGCCAAATGATTTACAACGGTCTTTGGTACAATCCTTTGAAAACAGCTTTAGACGCATTTATTCAGGACACGCAAAAGCGAGTAACTGGAACCGTGCGGCTCAAACTGTTCAAAGGAAATGCGACTATTGTCGGCCGCAAATCTGACAATTCTCTGTACAGTTTCGACTTAGCAACCTACGGCGCAGAGGACGAATTCGATCACAAAGCTGCCGAAGGATTTGTCTATGTTTGGGGACTACCAACCCGCATTTGGTCGGAAAAAAATAGAGGTTACAAATAGGAGGCAATTAGGGTTAAAAACCTGATGTTCAGCCGCCAAATCGAATTCGGATTAACAATTCGATGTTAACCCACCGAATCGAATTGGCGGCTACACAAACAAAGTCCGCCTTCGCGGAATTAGAGTAGGGTGTGCACGTCGCACCTTATCTGTCGCAATCGCCCAACCTGTGCCAGTTGCGTAAGTCTTGTTATTATTAAAATCTGTATATGATTATTAAACTCGGTAAATAACCTGAAAAGTTTTAGTCTCATCACTCACATCGGGGTATTATACTGAAAAAGTCAGTCTAATTAATAGTTAGACCTCAGCATATTTGAAGCATAATATTTGAAGCATAAGATCAGGAGAAAATTGGCTATGTCTGAAGTATGTTTTAATGTGAGCGGTCATAAAATACAATTAATTCTAAGCCTGTCGGGTCAACAAAGTATTGTTCATGATAACAAAACGATTTCCGAAAAAGGCAGCTCTCTCGCTCCGACCTCTAACCACTATTTTAAAGTCAGTGAAGATGGAAAGATGTCAAGCTATGAAGTGGTTTTCAAAGCCAACTTTTCGGGTGTAATAGAATATAGTGTTAAACGAAATAATGTGCTGGTTAAAAAGGGTATATTAAGTGCATTCACACCCGGACTAATGAGGATATCCTTTTTTTCCATTGGTCTGGCTCTGTTCTTAAATACAATATCTTTAATTTTTATTCCACAATTTAGAGAAGTTTTCCTTCAGTCGCTTTTCAATTATATTGATGTCGGAATAAAATTGCTGTTTTCTATTGCTTTTTTGGGATTTGGAATCTCCTTAAAGAGAGTTCTTTTAAGAAACTTGCGCTTTGTGACCACAGTGCTCTGGATTCATATAGGTCTAATGATTTTCGGCTCCTTATCACTTATTTTCCGCTACCTACAAGAAGGAATTATTTTGAGTAACATTTGGGTTATTGCTATGAGGCTTGGATTTATCTGGCTGTTTTGGTTTCTTTTGAACAATTGTGAGGCGCTAGCTCAAGAATTTAAGTCCCAATCTTCCTAATGTGAGAGTTATCCGGCGATCGTCAAAGCAGGGGGTAAAGTACGCAGGGCCACCCTTGTCAAAGTCCGAGCGAGCGATTTGCGTCATCAAAGGCGATAGTAATAATTGGTAATTGGTAATTGGTTGTTATCTTAATAATTTGTTAAATTGTCTTCAGACAAATTTAGCTTTGAGGCAGGGGTTGAAACCCCTGCCGGATTGCGGCAGGGCTGCGCCAGGATTGCTGGGTCAACGTAAAACAGCCGATCGCTAAGATTTCTGTTTTTCCACACTTCCCAAATCCAACTTAGCCCGCAACTCCTCCTTAATCCGATTTAAAATAGAATCCTCATCCAAAGAAGACAAAATCTTGCTCACCACAGCCTTTGGCCCATCATCTCCCCAAGAAGCACCATTAGCCAAATAAGCCTTAGTAACTTGACCGATACCATAGGAAGAAACCCCCGCGATCGCAGCTTGCGTCACCGCCACAGACAAATAAGGCCCTAAAGCCAAACCCCCCGTCGCCGGCGTCGCCAAACCCAACAATCCTTTCAAAGAACTTAAACCAAAATTAGCCAACAATTCACCCGCCGTAATTCCCCCCATACTAATCGCAATCTTTTGCAGCAATTCCACCGCGCCCGCTTCCGTCATCGCAATGCCGTAAACTTTAGATAAAGTTAATATCATCACCACATCAATTACCGCACCGCTAAGAATATCAACTACAGTAATTGGATTAAGTGCGATCGCCACCGATTTCGTCATTACGCCGTTCCAGATAATTCGATTAGCTGCGTCATCTCGAATCTCCATTTTTCGCTGCACCAAATGCTCGTTAATATCCCCCGCACAGAGCATCGTATTCAGCGCGACCAAAGATTTGCCTTCCCGGTCTAAAACCTCCAAAATCTTTAATTTTAAATCTTGCACTTGTGGCAAACTGCGAGTCATTTGCACCCCCATACTTCCGTCGGGACGGCGCACCGCCCTCGCCGTCAAAGGCGAAGCCGCCGCCATCACAATTTCATCGGGAGACAACAATTCTTTCACGCGATCGTCTCGAATTTTATGATAAATTGCCAGCCTGTCTGCATCAGGATATTGGTCAATTTTATTAAACACTAATAACATCGGTTTTCCGGCTTCCCGCAACTGCGAAAGTGCTGCGTATTCCACCTTCGTAATGTCGCCAGCAACTACAAACAAAATCAAATCTGCTTGTTGAGCAACGCGGCGCGCTAAAAGTTCGCGAGTTTCGCCGTCAACTTCATCTATTCCCGGAGTATCGATTAATTCCACTTGCGACAAACGGTAAATAACTGGCGAAAGTCTATCGGGCAACTTCTCATCAATTCCCTCTCCGACATCCCACTGCCCGATAGTCGTCGTGCGAGTCACCCCGTGAGTCGGGCCAGTTTCAAACACATTTTGACCTAGCAGCGCGTTCAAAACCGAAGATTTTCCCCTTCCCACCATCCCAAACACAGCTATTTGCACGCAAGCGCGCTCTAGCTTGTCGAGCATTTTCTCCAACCCGCCAATTTCCGGTTCCAGTCCAGTTCGCTCTTGAACTGTCAAGTCGAGATTTTCTACTATATCTCGCAGAGCATCTTTAGCGTGGCGCAGGTTGAGTTCTGCCTGAATGTCTGCGAAGCTTAAAATTGTGTCATCTAATTCTCGATCGACATTTGAAAAATCCGAGGCTTCAGTCATTGTTCCCTTATTTTATAGTTCTGTTTTGTTTAAAGTTTCAGCGAATACAATGCTATTCTAGCTTTCTCTGTCTGCTTTGTACATTCTCTCGGATTTATCCAACTCTAACTCTCGGATTTACCAAATTCTAACTCTCGGATTTACTCAAGCCTGACTCAGCCAAAAGTTCTCGCATTCACCCGCAAGCCCGCCGGGGATTTAAATCCCCGTCTTATAGCAAAAGTCGGTTAAAACCGACTGCCAACCTAAATTAGATTGTGATAAATTTCAGTCCTCTTTGAGAGGACTTTCGCTATGAGACAGGGGTTTTTAACCCCTGTCGGACAGTGCGACAGACCACTAAGCCGATTTACCCAATTTCAACTCATTTACAACAATGATTAACCGCCTCCAAATAATAGCCAGTTATCCCTTTCCTTTACGTGTGATAATTTTCCTATTAATCTTGCTAGCAATTTGGCTGCCCCTAGCAGCACCAATTTACTTGTTAGTTAAAGATAGCAACCTTGCAACTATTCTCACTATGGCGCTGTTGTTTACAGAGTTTCTATTTTTGGTGCGGATCTGGGGAAAAAAGGTTTACGGACAAACCCAATTACTCAAAAGTTACGGTTTAATCAATACGCGAAAAAACGGTTTTGAGCTTTTAATCGGATTGGCGATCGGGCTTTTGCTCACTTTTAGCTTATTTGCGGTGCAAGGACTGTTCGGCTTAGTCGCGTGGCAAAATTCTGATAATTTGCCGAGAATCATCGCAGAAGGGCTGTTAAGCGCCCTTGGAGTCGGTTTTGCGGAGGAGTTGGTATTCCGAGGTTGGTTGCTGGACGAGTTGCAGCGGGATTACAATTATAGAATATCTCTGTGGGTGAATAGCCTGGTGTTTGCCCTATCTCATTTTATCAAACCTGTGGCGGCCATGCTGCAGAGTTGGCCGCAGTTTCCGGGGTTGTTGTTGCTGGGTTTGATTCTGGTTTGGGGAAAACGATCGCGCCAAAATCGCCTCGGTTTGTCGATCGGGCTTCATGCAGGTTTAGTCTGGGGATATTACATTATTAACATCGGGCAGTTAGTGCGATATTCGGCCTCTGTTCCCGATTGGGTAACAGGAGTTAACGGCAATCCGCTAGCTGGGGCGATCGGGCTGTTGTTTTTGAGTGTCTTGGCTGTGGGAATGCGAAAAATGTCCCAACAATCCAAGGGTTTCGAGTAAGGACGAATAGTCCTTATTTCAGACTGCTTTGAGGACTAAACTCCTCACTACCAAACAACTTATTACGAAATTGATAAACTTATGAAACTCAGCATCTTTGCCATTGCCACACTGTTAACTTATCCAGGTTTATTTGCTCCCGCACAGGCGCAAAATCCAGCACAAATAAAGCAAAATAATTCTTTAGTTCAAGTGCAGCAAACGCCAGAACAAATTATCAATGCTTGCGTGCAGAATCAGGCTGAAACTCTGCCCAATCCTTTTACCGATGTACCTTCCAATCACTGGGCTTACAAAGCTGTTTTGACAATGTATTATTGCGGGGCTTACCGAGAAGGGATGAACCCTGCTTTAATTAAAGAATCACTGGAATCTGGAGATACTACTAGAGAAAGTTTGCCTTCCCGATCGCCCTTTCCCAATTTCCCATTACAGCCTTTTCCCGTAATTAATTAAAGAATTACTGGAAGCGGGATATCCTACTACAGGAAGCTTTTATTCCCGATTACCTTTTCCGCATTTCCCATTACCAAGATTTTAAAACTCAGCCCGAACCGTAAACGAATAATCCCCGCCCGGTTCAAGCTGATAATCCCATTTTTCTAGAAAACGGTGCAGCGGTTCCTGAATCAATGCCCTACCCTGAGAAGGCTCAAGAATCAGTGTTTTTTCTGACGTGAAACGCCACTGAAACTGCCACTCAAAATTGCCGGCAGTGACTTCACCCTCAATCGTGCCTTTTTGCCAAGATTGGCCAGTAACCCGGACATATGCAGTTGTTTCAGGCAAACGTCTCGAACTCACCTTTTTGTTTCCGCGTTTGTTTCTGCAATTGTGCGACTATTGTAAAGGCTCATGGCTTTTTCTACTCCTTGGTGCAGACTTAGTTCCACAGCTTCTACAACCAGTTTAAGCACTTTCTCTACTAACTGACTTTCCTCTGAGGAAAATTTTCCTAACACGAAGGAAATCGTATCTTTCTCATTTTTAGCAGCATCGTTTTGAGGTTTGCCGATGCCAATCCGCAAGCGAGGAAATTTGTCTGTGCCCAAATGAGAAATTGTCGATTTCATGCCGTTGTGTCCGCCGGCCGAACCGGCAAGACGCATTCTCAATTTCCCGATCGGCAAATCCATATCATCGTATACTATTAATACCGACTCCGCAGGTATCTTGTACCAATCCGTCGCCGCCCGAATCGCTTGACCCGACAGATTCATGTAAGTTAGAGGTTTCAGCAAGCGGATTTTCTGTCCCCGCGGCCGGTTTCCCTCGCCAAATATGCCTTGAAATTTGCGATTTTCCGACAGAGAAATCTGCCAAGATTTAGCCAAGGCATCAACAGCATTAAAGCCGATGTTGTGTCGGGTGCGATCGTATTTAGGTTCGGGATTGCCCAACCCAACAATTAGCTGGGGAATCACTAACTCCGCTGGTGTTTCCGACTTCTGAGTGTTGTTCATTTAACTCTCTGTGCTATCTTCCTTGGGAGTAGCCGCCGTGAGTTTTTCAGTTGCCGGTTTGCTGCTAGTTGCTACTGCTTCTTCTAACTGCTTAGCTTCCCGCGTGAATTCCGACTCAAAATCCCGCGAAGCGTCTTGAAAGCCCCGAATTGCTTTCCCCATACTCCGACCGATTTCAGGTAATTTTTTCGGGCCAAATACCAATAGGGCGATCGTAAAAATAACGGCCATTTCGGGCAAACCAATGCCAAAAATATTCATGGTTTTTCTCCAGCAATTTGTTTAGTTACTTTTTGTTTATTTATGGCAAAAGTAATCGGAAAGGGTAAGGAAAAACGGGAAAACTTAGCTTTTGCCCTTTCTCCTCAACCCTCAGCTTTTACTTTTAGCCTTACTGTTTTGCGATCTAGTTTTAGCGGCCGAGACTCGACCAATCCATATCCACACTCTCCAGAATCAGAGAAGAGTTGTAGATTTGCAAAATAATCAACAAGAACACGAAAAACAGTCCAATGAACACGCTCATCAATAGCGTGGTTCCCCAGCCGGGGGCTACCTTGCCGTATTCCGAGTTAAGGGGTTTGAGTATATCTCCTAACCAAGTCCGTTGTGCCATAAGTCACCTGAAATGAATCTCTACAGAAAAGTTTGACATATTTCTACCGCTAATTGCGATCGCAATTTCTCAGAAATGCCACCGGGGGACTCGCAAAACGGGGAGTGGGGGCTGGCTGCCATACCGTACAGCGCCTAAAATCACGAGACTTTCAGACGGATTGTTATTTTTTGTAATATTATAGAGTGGAGCACTCATAATCGATCAAAAATATGGAACCTGCAGCAGTTCTTGGCATTTCACTGGGCGTGTGTCTGGTGGCTATCACCGGTTTCTCGATCTACACGGCTTTCGGCCCTCCCGCTAAGGAATTGAGAGATCCTTTTGAAGAACACGAAGACTAAAGAAGAAGGAAGGCACAACACGGATTCGGACACGGATACACGGATGAATTTAAGTGTGTTTCCAGATATCTCCTATTCTCGGTCTCTCCCTCTCTCCCTGGTAGATATTCTTCTAGGGGCGGGAAGGGAGTGATGCTGTGAGGCGATCGCCTGTCGTCGTCTACTCGTCAATGGTATATTTTTCATAAATACAGTAAATCTCTATTCCATTTAAGCTAAAAATTATTAGGTTTCAGGGCAAAGCATAATGGGCAATACCTTTGGGCATTTATTTCGGATATCGACATTTGGGGAATCTCACGGCGGCGGTGTGGGAGTAGTAATTGACGGGTGCCCGCCCCTGGTGTCGATCGACGCATCGTTCATTCAAGCCGAACTCGATCGCCGCCGCCCTGGTCAAAGCAAAATTACTACGCCCCGCAAAGAAGCAGATACCTGCGAAATTCTGTCGGGGGTGTTTGAAGGCAAAACTTTGGGAACGCCGATCGCAATTTTAGTCCGCAATCAAGACACTCGCCCCCAAGATTACGGCGAAATGGCGACAACTTACCGCCCTTCTCACGCTGATGCTACCTACGATGCTAAGTACGGAATTCGTAACTGGCAAGGCGGAGGTCGCAGTTCGGCGAGAGAGACAATAGGTAGAGTAGCAGCAGGGGCGATCGCCAAAAAAATTCTCCAACAAGCAGCAGGAGTAGAAATAGTCGGCTACGTCAAACGCATCAAAGACTTAGAATGTGTCGCCGACCCGGACACTGTTACCTTAGAACAAGTAGAAAGCAACATCGTTCGCTGTCCCGATGCCGAATGTGCCGAAAGAATGATTGAACTGATCGAAAAAGTTCGCGACAGCGGAGATTCGATCGGCGGTGTAGTCGAATGCGTCGCCCGCAATGTACCAAAAGGGCTGGGAATGCCCGTATTCGATAAACTCGAAGCCGACTTGGCCAAAGCCATCATGTCCTTGCCCGCCAGCAAAGGCTTTGAAATAGGTTCCGGGTTTGCCGGGACTCTGCTCAAGGGCAGCGAACATAATGATGAATACTATACTGATGATAAGGGTGTAATTCGTACAGTGACGAATCGCTCTGGCGGAATTCAGGGTGGCATTGCTAACGGCGAAAATATAATTTTGCGGGCGGCATTCAAGCCGACTGCGACAATTCGCCAGCAGCAGCGCACCGTTACCCGAGAAGGCGAAGAAACGCTGCTGGCTGCCAAGGGACGGCATGACCCTTGTGTTTTGCCAAGAGCTGTGCCAATGGTGGAAGCAATGGTAGCTTTAGTGTTGTGCGACCATCTGCTGCGCCATCACGGACAATGTGGAACCTTAAAGCCTGAATTTTAAAATGGAAATCAGCTTGTCCTCAGTAGCGGCAAATCCCCTTGATTGCCCTCAACCCTCCGAATCAATAAAAGGTATAGATGATTTTGTAGTACAGTTTTGGGGCGTGCGGGGCAGTGTTCCGACACCCGGACAGGAAACTGTTCGCTACGGCGGCAATACTTCTTGTTTGGAAATGCGAGTCGCTGGCAAACGCTTGATTTTTGACGGCGGAACAGGCTTGCGGATGCTGGGAGACCAGTTGGTGCAAGAAATGCCCGTGCAAGCTTATATGTTTTTTACTCACTATCACTGGGATCACATTCAAGGTTTCCCGCTGTTCGCCCCAGCTTTCATCCGCGGCAATAGCTTTGATATTTACGGCGCGACTCCGCCGGATGGAGATTGCATGAAAAGGCACTTCGTTGAACGGGTGCTCCACTCGAATTCGCCGGTGCCGCTGATGGGTTTGCAGGCAGATTTGAATTTCTACGAACTCAATCACAACCAGACGATGATGCTGGACGATATTGAGATTAGGACGGGTTCTCTGAATCACCCGAATACTGCTATGGGATATCGGGTGACTTGGCAGGGACGATCTGTGGTTTATTGTTCGGATACTGAGCATTTTCCCGATCGACTAGATGAGAATGTCTACAATTTAGCCCTCGACGCTGATGTGCTGATTTACGATGCGATGTACACAGACGAGGAATATCACAACCCCAAGTCTCCGAAGGTGGGTTGGGGACACTCGACTTGGCAGGAAGCGGTGAGAATGGCTAAGGAGGCGCGGGTGAAACGAGTGGTGATTTTTCACCACGATCCGGCTCACACAGACGATTTTCTCGATCGCATCGCCGAAGATGTGCAAATTGCTTTTCCGAAGGCTGTCATGGCCCGCGAGGGTCTGATTTTGCCGATCGGCTTCTGAAAAGTCGCCCTTGCCAGAGCGATCGAACCATCAACCGATCGAACCATAATTGTTATGTGAATATGTGGATCTGGGGCGAAACCAGCTCCACAATTTTTTTGAATACGCAGCAAACTCTTAAGTGCATGGTATAATTCTTGCTTGTTAAGTTTTTAGGCAGATTATTTAAGGTTTTTTTTATTCTTCAACCGCGTCCGCAAGACGCCAAGACGTAAGATAATTGGAGGATTGCCAAGGGTGAAAAGGAGACAGTTTTGAATGTCAACAAACACGGGGAGGCGAGGCTCTCGCACGCCTGAGTGCTAGTCTGAGGCCAGTAGACTTCCAGAAGCCTTGTTACAGATTAATTATTAAGGACAAAAACTGAAGTTATAGCTCGGATCAAATAAAAGCGCGATCGGTTTTTTGGGCTCATGAATATTGACAACTCTCAAAAGCTAATAGCTTTTAGGTACAAACTGAGAAAATTTTCAGCAGTCAATTTGACTAACCAGAAAGAAACGATCGCTCTGGCGTTTGGCAGTAGCTGCGGCAAGCGAATGTTATGACTTGACTATCAAAATGGGAAATTTACGTTTTAGATCTTCAGCACATCAATACAGATGGATTGCCCTAGGCAGTTTTGCTGTAATTATGGGTATTTCAGGCGCCCTGGCCTACCGCCTCGCCCCGCCCCCCGGATTCATGGCTCAAGGCACTCTCAGTTCTAATAATCCGCCAGTCAAATTTTCGACCACGGGCACGACAATTCTCAAGCAGGGAGAGCAACTCACCCCGGAGGTTCTCCTAGCAGATAATGTTGTCAAAGCAGTGGCAGATGCAGTTAAGCTGTCGCCCCAGCAAGTTCGACAAAATGCTATTGTCAAAATTTCTAAGCCGGAACAACCCCTAGAAATTGTGGTTGGGTATCGCTCGCTAGATCAGGAGCAAGCAATCAAAACGGCGGATATGTTGATGAAGGGCATGGTTGAAAAAAGCCGCCTGATTAACAGATATCGGTGGCAATCAGTCAATCAGTCACTCAACCAACGCTTGGCACAAGTCACTCAAGACCTGAAACAAGCTCAGCAAAAACTCGACCAATACGAAAGAGAGCGCGCTCGTCTGTTGCAGCAAATGAAGCTTCAGCAAGACTTTTACAACAAAACTCAGCTTGCAATGGCGGATACGCAAGCGTCGGAAAAAGAAATGGTTAGCAGTTTGGCCGCCGCTACAGTGCCGCAAATTGTGGCGACGCCTACGAGCGATCCGACAGTGCCTCTGATTTTGGGAATTGGCTTGCTGCTAGCAATTTTGGTCAGCCGCGGTTTGATTCCTTCTGTGGCGGATTGGAGGTACAAAGCAGCTTTTCAGCGAGAAGAGAGCGAAAGGCTCCAAAGTGCTTTGTACCGATTGATCAAAGAAGGCCGGGGCGAAATCACTCTGGTGCGGTTTGCGATGGAAACGCGGCTGTCGCCGGATGTCGCTCAGCGTTTTTTGAACCAACAAGCTGAAGTTTTTAATGCCAATTGCGAAATTAAAGACGACGGCAGCATCTTGTATCACTTCCACATTTAAAGGGCTGGGGGCGATCGCGCTTCCCAGAAAAATTTAGCCGATCGAGTCATCACTGCTCGATCGGCTTGTTTTTTTCTTAATCTGATATCTTGCACCATTGTCAGCAACAGGCTTTTCGGCCTGTTCCACAAAATATAAATTTTCTTGTGGAACAGGCCGAAAAGCCTGTTCATAAAAGACTAATGGAGAATGGTGCAACATCTCAGTTAATAGGACTTATATCAGGTTCGGTCGATCGACTATCCCCCTCTAGGTAGGCGCGGGTTTACCGGATCTATAACTTATACTACTACTACAGATTTTGGTGAACCCGCCGACGCGAGCTGGCGTTGCGGTGATTTTACGTGACATAATATTAGGCTCAACCCGGTTTCTTAGGTTGTAGGATGCCCCGGAGCTAAAAATTGCTCGATCGACAGAGGTGTTGAATAACGTAGAACACCCGAAGATTGTGCCAGTGCGTCCCAGACTGGCTAAAAAATATTTTTTTTGTGTTCCGCTTGCTTTTTTCTTAAATATATGTACACTTATAAAAAATAAGTAAATCTACGGTTGCTTTTTACCGGACTTACCGGATTAAGGGTACTTTATCCTTAAATATTTCTTAAGGTAGAGCTCAACTCAGTAGAAATGCTGTAGTATAGAACAATAAGCGATTCAGGGATGTTATGTAGTTTCACATCAGAAACTCGATCGGGCAAAAGCCTAGAATCAAACTCCCCGACTGAAAGGGTACATTTTCATATTGAACTTTTGTAATCACCTAGAGGCTAAATCATGATTTTTGGAATAATTGGTTCAACTTTCCTAGCTTACTTTTTGCTAATGTCGGTAGCTAATTACGGCGACACTGGAATGTAGATTAGTTAAGGCACTTATGCACGGAGACATAAGGCAGCAAGCAAAAAAAGCTGTTTGACAACTTCTTGACAAGTTCGATTAAGTCTCAGCTTCAGCCAACTCTGTCGTGTCACAGTAGTGTCCGATCAAACAAAAAAATGGATGAAGGAGTCGTTAAGTACCGTTGTGATTGGGAAGAGGCAGGCCCTGTAGCTGCCACCAACATAACAGATTTGATGGACTGGCGCGATCGGCTCCACTCTTGGGGATTAATTGGCGTCTACGAAAATGGCATAGGGTTTGGCAACGTCAGTGTCAGACTCGGTAATTCTTGCCAATTCGTGATTTCGGGAACCCAGACTGCACACTTGAGGAATCTGGGGCCAGAATCATACTGTACTGTTACCGAATTTAACTTAGAACAAAATTACCTTGGCTGCCGGGGGCCCGTACAAGCTTCGTCGGAGTCCCTAACTCACGCGGCCCTGTACCTTCAGAGAGAGGAGGTGGGCGGGATAATTCATGTCCACAATCCTAAGCTATGGCAGCAACTGCTGTTTAAGATTCCTACTACTAGAAAAGAAATACCTTACGGCACTCCCCAGATGGCCTTAGAAATGTTTAGACTTTTTGAGGAGGAGAATTTGGCCGATCGCAAAATTCTGGCGATGGCCGGTCACGAGGACGGCATTATCTGTTTTGGCGGCACCGTGGACGAAGCTGGCAAAGTGCTTTCGGCTGCGATTAATGAGATTGGAGTTGAGCGTTGATCTCTCGAACGGTTGATCCATCGCCTCGGTTGTGGTAAAGATCGAGCATCAAACTCTCGCAACCAGCTCAAAAATTGCCAAGTGCCTCTTGCCTCTGTGGTAATGGAAAGATATTCTAAATAGCAGATATATACTAGATTTAATCGTAAAAGCTGAGAGTCATTGTCAGTAACCCAGCCCTAAAGGGACTGAGCTTGGTCGCGACTGATTGAGCAAGCTGTACTGACCAGCCTAAGACTTTAGAGGTCTACGTTATTTGGGTCACGACACCGGAGAATGCGACGCTAGTTTTCCGCTCTGTCGCTTGTAGTTAAACAGCCTTAAGGTCACTGAGGCAGTGCTGCAAGCTTAACAAGCTCTTATAACATTGGCGAAGCGAACATTACCCCGAAAGGGAGCCGGAGATAACCATATCTCCACAGAGGGGTAATTATACCCCTCTACCCCTCGCCGGAGGGGAAAGCGGATTCAAGGCTGTGGTCACGCTCGCCCTTCGGCTTCGCTCAGGATAAACTCCGTCGAATGTATTGAAACCGCCCGTGTCGTTTACCTCTCAGGGCTAAAGCCTCTGAGTTTCCCACTTACCGAGCATTCTTATGAATCAAACTAAACTTGTAAGCTCAAAAGAACTGCAATCAGAGGTATCTCGTCTCACCGAAGAGCTGCAAATGCGCGACCAATTGGTGCAGCAGTTGTCTCAAGAACTTTTCCGGCTGGTGAAGGGCAATTCTAATTTTGTGCCGGCGCCGGAAGTTTCCGATCGCCACCAAGCTCAAATGCAGGCAATGCGGGAACAACTCCAAGCTGTTGAAGAACAGGTGGGTTTTTATCAGGAACAAATCGCCGAACGGGATGCTGAGGTTTACCAACTGCGGCAGTCGGTGCAAGAATTGACGGATCGCTCTCGGATGCTAGAACAGGTAGTGCAGGAATTGCCGGGGGTTTACCGCCAGAAGTTTGCCGAGCGGCTCGATCCGATTAAGGAAAAGTTGGATCAATTGCAAAAGGAAAACCGTCAGTTGCACACTGAGTTGCAAAGCGTAACTTACCGTCTCGCGGTGCGGAGCCGCAAGGCTAAGGGCCTGGATCTGCCGAGCGTCGATGAAACGGACGATCGGGGAATTCAAATGCCGAGCTTTGGCAATGTCTAAGGTTTTGATTGTGGCGGGTGGTGAGAAAGATTCGGCCGCAAGTCTCTCCGCGGCGATCGCTCAATCTGATCCTTTAACTGAAGTCAATATCTGTGGGGTTTCTGAACTCGATTCTGGCGCGATCGCTCCGGGTGGGGCGATCGTTTGTCCTTTGACGCTGGATGTGCCAGAAAATCTGGTTTTTCCTGCTCAAGATGTGTTTCGATTTTGTAGCAATGTTTCCGCAGCGCGCGATCGAGTGTCCCAGGAGTTGCTTTTTCCCGTCGGCGGTGGCAATTTTTGGCTGCCTGTGGTGTTGACGGCAAAGGGCCCACTGTATGCTGAGGCGATCGGTGGGGAACCTTCTAAGCAGTCTGGCGAGTTGAGTTACTCTCAACCGGTGCATTTGTCGGATGTTTGGCGACAGCAGTTGTATGAGTTGGCTTACCGCTTGCTGAATCTTTTAAATGCGCCGCCAGCGACTTATTTGATGCAGTTCGGGTTTGTAGGGGAAAGGATTTGTTTCGATCGACTTTTGCCTTTTCCTGCTGCACCTGCGATCGCTTCTGTCGGCGTTCAAGTGCCGGATTTATTTCTTTGTCATTGGTATTGCTTGACAAATAAACCTATTTATGATATTGAGATTCACTCTGCGGTTGCTTGAAGTCTCTGGGAAACTTGAGATTTAAACTCGGTATCTCATTTTAATCAAGCAACTAAAGCCGGAGTTTCAGTGGAGATAACTTGCTCGAAACTGTCGAAGATTTCAAAGAGTTGGTCGAGTTGAGTAATTTCAAAAATTAGCTTGACTGTCGCTGAGAGGTTGCAGATGACGAGGCGGCATCCCCGGTGGCGGGCGGCGTTGAGTCCGCCGACTAAGGCGCAGATCCCGGAACTGTCGATGAAATCTACGGCAGCCATGTCTATTACCCAGAGTTTGTGGCGATCGGGCACAATCTCGGCTAGCTGTTGCTGGAGGAGGCTGCCGGCTTGGGAGTCGAGGCAGTTGTGAGGTTGAAGGACGATGGGTGGGTTGAAGTTGGGAGATTCCATAGCAGTTATCCTAGGATCGTAAAGTATGAATAAGTTTGTTTAGTTGCTGACTCTCTTAAGAGACTCAGGGGATTTCAGCGTATGTTTTAGGATTGGCGATCGCCCTTGTGGGAATCGGTGGGGAGAGCCGTTGTGATAAATTTAGGAGGAAAACTGGCTGGCGATCGCGCGGAACGCAACTGCAACAATTCTCTATTCATCTAGTATGCCTGAAAGCCTAATTTTTAGTTGGGCCAGCGATCGCGACAACAGTGTGTTTTTCATCACAGCGAAAGATTGCACTATTGGCTGAATCGAGCCAATATATAAATGTATTGAGCTTTGCAAAAGTTTACGAAGGCAGTATCGAATGTCTTTTGAGTTTTTATCGTTAGAGACTATTCAGCAGTTTGCGCGTGATTACGGCTACTGGGCAGTATTTCTGGGAATTTTGCTGGAAAATCTGGGAGTTCCTCTTCCAGGCGAGACTATTACGATTGCTGGCGGGTTTTTAGCTGGCAGTGGGGAACTGAATTACTGGTATGTACTCGGCAGTGCGATCGCTGGTGCTACATTGGGCGGGAATTTTGGTTATGCGATCGGCAGGTACGGCGGCTGGCCGCTGCTGCTGAAGCTGGGACAATTTTTCCGCTTTCGAGAAGAACAACTGTTTGACTTAAAAGAACAGTTTAGCAAAAATGCAGCTAAAGCCGTATTTTTGGGCCGTTTCATCGCACTGCTGCGAATTTTTGCTAGCCCCCTAGCAGGTATTGCAGAAATGCCTTTTTGGAAATTTTCGCTGTTCAATGTTCTGGGTGCTGCAAGCTGGGCATCTGTAATGGTAAGTTTATCCTACTTCTTGGGACAAGTTGTGTCTTTAGAAAAATTGGTAGCTTGGGCTGCTCAATTTGCGGTATTTGCTTTGCTGTTAGCAGTTGCTTGGATTGCAATTCCTATTTGGTTGGAGGCGCGGACTTTGGACAAGACTAAGTAGGGTTGCAATCCGTTACCCAAAAAACTCAAGATTCTTGTGGAACGGGCCGGAGAGCCCGTTCTTTATAATATTTGAACATACGAGCTTAAACTTACATTTTGTGCCAAGATTAGCCACGGGCTAGAAGCCCGTTCCACACACAATAAACTTTGTTGTAAAAAAAAACTAAACCATACATTTATAATAGGTAGAAATCATGGGATACACTACAATATTTGACGGAATATTTCATTTAAATAAACGGTTATTAGACAGCGAAGCTATTTACTTATTAGAGTTTTCTCGCACTCGACGGATGAAGAGAAATCCGGCGATTTTGCAAAGTATTCCCGATCCGGCGAGAACAGCGGTGGGTTTGCCTGTGGGCGAAGAAGGCTGCTATTTTGTCAATGAAAAATGGGATGAAGACTCCGAAGTTTCTGTTGTTAATTACAACCGCCCGCCGAAGACTCAGCCCGGATTGTGGTGTAAGTGGATTCCTACTGCTGACGGCGGGGGGATTAAATGGAGCGGCGTAGAAAAGTTTTATGATTATGTCGAATGGTTGCAGTATCTGATCGACAATTTTCTTAAACCTTGGGGTTATGTTTTAAATGGCGAAGTGAATTGGCAGGGGGAAAGGGAAGAAGATATAGGTACGATCGTAGTTGCCAGCAATCTGATTATTTTGCCAGAAGGTGCTGAGGAATTGTTGAGGTATGCAGTGTCGCCGGTATCGGTGCCAAAGTTTGTTTGGGATTGTTTGAATGCTGTGCAAGAGGCGGGAGTTAGCCTGACAATTTGGTATGAGGTAGTCGATCGATCTGTGGAGTTGGGACACGGGGAAGCTGCGCTGTGGATTAAGCCTAATATTGAGAAGTATTTTGATGGTTTGAAGCGGGGTTTTGAGTTTGAGGGGAATATCATTGAGACGACAGATTTTGTGTTGTGAGCAGTAGTTTCGATTTGTGGATGATATAGCCATAAGATGACTATGGTGGCTCAGAAACCGGGTTTTTTACGAAATACTTCGTTAGAGCATCGCAGATTCGGGAAAAAACCCGGTTTCTTTGGTCGGAGCGGGTAAGTCCTATATAATTGTAAGTACGATCGTCCGAGGATGTACTATGACAACATCAACAGAAATTCGCGAAGAAGTAGCTCAGGACAAAGTTGAGGAAAAAGTACAGATTTATTACTCTCCCGAAGAGTATTTAATGCTGGAAGAGGGGGCAAAATTTAGAAGTGAATATCAGGATGGCAGGATAATCCCTATGACAGGCGGAACACCGAATCACAATCAAATAGCTGGCAATTTTTATGGGACATTAAATTTTGCTACCAAAGGACAACCGTACCGAGTATTTATCAACGATTTGCGTTTGTGGATACCGTCGAAGCGGGTTTATACTTATCCTGATGTGATGTTGGTGGCGGGTAAGTTGGAGTTTGCTGAGGGTAGGAAAGATACGATTACTAATGCGGTGATGGTGGCTGAGGTTTTATCCGAATCGACGGCGGATTATGACAGGGGCGGGAAGTTTAAACTTTTTCGCACGATTCCTACTTTTCGAGAGTATGTTTTGATAGATCAATACGAGATGCACGTCGAACATTTTTGTAAGACCGATGATAATAAGTGGGTTTTGTCTGAGTATGATGGTGCTGATTCGGTGTTGAGATTGAGTTGCGTGGAGTTTGAGATGCGGTTAGGTGATATTTACGATCGTGTGGATTTTGAATCTGAGTCTGAAGAGTGAGCGATCGCCCTCGAACAATTTGATTAAGTAATATTATGTTCGACCAATTTACCCTAGTTCTTGTAGGGGCGGGTTCACCAACAATACCTGCCAATAATTAACAATCTCAAAAACCCGCCCCGGCCGAGATATCGCGAGAGTTCGACAGGACATAAGGATCGAATTAAGCGAGTAGATTCACGTAGAATCCCAGAAGCATTATGAAATCTGAAAAGTCGGCTATTAGCTATAATATCGGTCAAAAATGGGCTGTGACTCTTTGCTGCGAAGCAGAAAAAAAAATGGAATTGAGAGTTGCAAAAATCGTTGGGTATTTAGACAAAAATTATCTCTTAAAGCAATGGGCAATATCTGATATTGAAGCTACGGGCAGTTACGGCAATTGCTTGACTACGCGGTGTAATAATCAGGAAATATTTCAAGTATCTACTTCTGATTTGTTGGAGGTAATGAGGGAAGAAGGTCAAGTTATTGAATTAAATGCTAGTTTGATAAAAGATGACGAAGAAGTGTTTAAAATATTGAGTCGAGATGGGGTTTCAATTGATTTACTTGGCAGCGGGGAGATGATGCCGCTGACGGTTTTGGGGAAGTATGTTTATGTTGACAAATAACTGTTTATGTGGTACAGGACGTGGGAGCGATCGCACTTCAAAAAGCTCGATCGCTATAATTGACAGAATGCTGCGAACAAGGGAGGAGAAGAAGTGCGATCGTAATTATTTGGCGCGTTTGCTGAAAGGCGATCGCTTACTAAAACCCAAACACTTTAGTAATCAATGGCAGTAGATTATTACAGAATTCTAGGAATTGTGTGGCTTGTGGTACACTTTTTATAATTCGTCCGAGCATCCTATTTGCTGTTTTGGCTTTATTCTTCATTTCTGGATCATTAGGATTTTGAGCAGCATCAGCTAACTCTTTTACTTGTTCTAAAGCATCCTGTTTGTCGTCATCAATCAAGTTTGGATCGGCTTCAATTGCTGCTTGGAGTTGGGTAAGTAACTCTTTGATTCCGGGTTTATCGGCTTCAGAGGATGAAGGTAACTCGTTGATAATGTTTGATACATTTCCCGTAGAATTTCCTCCTATGAAGTTGCCTCCAACACTGCCACCAACATAATTTTTCGATTGTTCTTCCATGATTTTTTCCTAGTTTAATTGACGATCGATCTTGAATGTAATTCAAATGTGGTTCAATAGAACAGCACCTTTATATCTTATTTATTACATCTCCCATAGCATTACGTCCTATGAAATTACCTCCAATACCTCCTTCTATTTTGATCGAGTTATCGTTTGAATAGACTACATAACGACCTTCTTCATGGCTTTCCATGAAATCATATAAGACTGAAACTACTCCTTTTAACCCTCGCATATCACTGGTAACAAATATTGGCAATGGAGAACCTGAATTTAGGTATAATTTAAGACCGTATGTTAGTGGCCAAAACGTATTATAAAGAAATGCGAGAAATGTGACAAATATCATAGCGAATCCTGCACTTTTTTCTCCACGATCATCAGTATAAAAAACAAATAGAAAAAAGCCAACTATAAAGAATAACCCAATCAATGGCACTGGCACTTTAAAGGTCCGAACAGGGCATACGCCAAAACCTGTGACGTTACGAAACTGATAGACATCTGAACCAAATTTAACTGTATTTTTGGTGATTTCTATGGTGGCATTCTTGATCTGTCTGTCAATATTTTGTGATGTGTTATTTCCACTCATCATTATTTTTTGCAACAATTTAAACATTAACCTGCTTCCTCCATAAATGAAATCCTTGGGACTACCACTTAATGCTATTGCCATTGACAATACTCCGGACAGTTTTCCAATATGATGAGATCGCCAGCCCGCTAGCTGAGTGCGCTCCTCTTCAGGGGCTGCCCTAACGACGTATTTACGTCATCCTAGCTGTATTGCGATCGGTAATCAATCTTGTTATTCCCGCTCGCCCGCAACGAAATTTCGAGGTTTTGAGGTTTTTCTTCACCACCTTGACGTGGGCTAGAGGGCGATCGCGATCCCACACAAGTGAAAAAAGTGAGTACGACCTGAACCCAAAATAAACAGAAAAATACGAAAAACTTCAGTGAATCTACAGCGAAATCTGACGATCGAAGTTAACCTCAGCGGTGCAAATCTGAGCGGAGCCAACTTAAGTGGAGCTAGATTATTCGCAAACTTAAATGAAGCTGATTATGTTCAAACTGATTTAGATAAAACAATAAATGCTGATAGTGAAACTAAATTATCTGGCTCAGAAAACGAAATTAACTGGAACGGTTTTCGCCTTCACTCCGACGCACAAGTAAAAATTGCCGAAATACTCGATCGCACTTCCACTCTCTTCATCCCCAACTCCCAACTGCGACTGACAACACCCGCCGGGAGACAAAACCAAGAAGCTGACTTTCTGATATTCCACCAAAACAAGTTAGGGATACTGAAAATTGACAGTGGATCATCCCATCCAAACGCAACAGAAGATGAAATGTGCCAGCTTTTCATAGATTCTGGCATCAGTCTTGTCAAACATTACGATGCTACCCGATGCAGCGAACAACCCGATCTAGTTGTGCAGGAGTTTTTGGAAAATTTGAGTCAGGTACAAGCCTAATCAGGTGTTTTTTATTTAAACTGTGATACAAACATTACCTTGGCTTTTGATATTTTCTCACTTCAACAATTAACAATCCTTCATTTTATAGTCGATGTAATAAATAGTATAGCTGTTCAATTAATTTAAACCTTCTGGGTAAAATTTTACACTAATTCACGGAATTAGTTTTGAATTATACCGTATTTAAAGGCACAACAGCTTATTTCACTTTCATTTAAATTTGTAGCAACGAGTCATCTGTTGTGAATTCCTTTTTCTCTTTCTTCCTCTGTGTCCTCTGCGTCCTCTGCGGTTACTTTCATAATTATAAATTTAACCGCAGATATACACAGATGAAGGCAGGTTGAGATTGTCTGTTAACGCATAAAACAAAGCCAAGCAATCTTCACCCCCTGCGATTGATTCCTACTAATTATCCACGATCAATTCTCCTTTCCCCTCAATCACTTCCCCGATCGCCCAAGCACCAATTCCCTGAGACTCAAACCATTTAACAGCCTGTTCTACTTCCCTCGAATCGAGCAACAGCACAAACCCAATCCCCATATTAAAAGTATTGAACATATCTGCTGGGGCAACTTCGCCCGCTTCAGCAATCCACTGGAAAATGGGCAAATTTGGCCAGCTATTGCTGTCAATTTTCACAGATTGATTAACTCCCAAACAGCGGGGCAAATTTTCCGGCAAACCGCCGCCCGTAATGTGAGCCATGCCGTGAATTTCTAGACCGCTCTTAATTGCTTCGAGGACTGGTTTAACATAAATTGTAGTCGGAGTTAACAGCACTTCTCCTAAACTTTTGCCACCTAACTTTTCGGGTTGGGAATGCCAATCAAAACCCAGATCGCCCGCAATTTTTCTCACCAAACTAAAACCGTTGCTGTGCACGCCCGAACTTGCCAGCCCCACAGCCACATCTCCCACCTGCACCCGCGAACCGTCCAACAATTTGCTCTTTTCGACAATTCCCACACAAAAACCGGCCAAATCGTACTCACCCGCTTGGTAAAAACCGGGCATTTCTGCCGTTTCTCCTCCGAGTAAAGCACAGCCCGCTTGCTTGCAACCGTCAGCAATGCCGGCCACCACCGCAGCTAATTGTTCGGGATTTAACTTTCCCGTGGCTAAATAATCGAGAAAAAAGAGGGGTTCGGCCCCGGATGTCAGCACGTCGTTGACGCACATCGCCACCAAGTCGATACCTACCGTGTCGTGCCGATCGAGATTGTGGGCCAATTTTAACTTAGTCCCAACGCCGTCAGTACCCGAAACCATAATCGGCTCTTTTAAGCCCTCCGGGACGCTGAAAAACCCGCTAAACCCGCCGAATCCGCCCAAAACTCCCGATCGGTGCGTGCTCTTAACCATACTCCCGATGCGCGAGACAAAAGCTCTGCCCGCCTCAACATCCACACCTGCTTCTCGATAATCCATAAGTCCGCCAAATCGATTTCTTCTAATTTTTAGTTTATTCCCATAACAGTTGACAAACAGCTTTTTTAAGACTAGCCATTCGGCAGCCCACAAAATACACTAAAGTTTTGTAAAGTTTTGTAAAGTTTTCCGTAATGGCTGAAACGGCTGTAAGCCTTGGAACTAAAGGATTTTATGATAGAGGGTTTTGAGAAGATTTGATGAAGATTTGGTGAAAATCGCGATCCCAGCGATCCCCAAGCACAAAAGTTTGTGGTAGTCTGTTGCAGTTCGTGAACAAAACACAAATTGCGAATCGAGTATGAGTTGTCAAGTGTCAGGGAAGTTTCCGCCAATTTTTTTGGGGCGGAAGCATTAAAGCAAAAACGCACCCGGATACTTTGCTTTGACTCACGGGGGAATGGCGAAGGGCAAGAGAGAAATCCTTGACGCCCGCCGCCAAATGGCCAATCCTCCAATCTCGGTTGGCAATGGCTATTCACAAAAATGGACGTATGAAGGAAAAATTTGTTGGTGGTCTACTCGCTGTCCTGTTAGTTCCTATGGTAGGAACGGCATCCTCTTGTCACGCACAAGCCACAGGTGCCGACAACCAAAACTCTCAGGTTTCCGAGCAAGTAATTGCCACCCAACCGTCCCGGCAGTTAAACGCTACTCGGGTCGAAGCGCAAAAAGTCGGACAGTATCAGTATCAAGCAAGAGCTGAAATTGCCCGAGACTCGATCGCCAAAATTCAGCCCCACGACTTAGGCGGGCGACAAGCAGCGACAGTCTACGTGCGAAACATTCCAGTCATCACCTTTCTGAACGCCAATCCGGAAACAAACACCCCTTTGGGAGAAACTGGCAACAGCCAAGTCGGTGCTAGCAGTCCGTCAAAAGTAGCGGGCGCAAGAGAAAATCCCAAAGTCGGAAACATTGCCAGCAACTCTAGCAACCAAGAACCCGATCCAGTTTGGCGGGCATCAAGCTTAGCAGCAAGACTCAATCAGCTAGCCCGCAACAACATCGATCCCAACAGCATTACCGTTAAGTGGGAAAAAGGCGATCGCTACATTATCCAGGCAAACGGCGAGGACTTGGTAAAGATCAACGCCGAAACCATCCTCCCCGACACCACCAGCAACTTTAGCCGAGACGCCCTGCAAGCAACCAATCGCCTCCGGCGACTTCTGGGCAACGCCCCACCCCTGGAAGAAGTCGCAGGCAAACCCCAACCAGAACGCTCCGTGCTGTCTCTGGGCCCAGTTCAAGTGCGGCTTAGCGGCTGGGCTTCCTGGTACGGCCCGGGATTTGACGGCAACCTCAGCGCCAGCGGCGAACGTTTCAACCAAAATGATATGACCGCAGCCCACCCAAATTTGCCTTTTGGAACGAGAGTCATGGTGAGAAATCTCGACAACGGCCGCACTGTAGTCGTCCGCATTAATGACCGCGGCCCCTATGTGGGCGATCGGCTCATTGACTTGTCCGCCGGCGCCGCCAACGTGCTAGGAATGATCAGCAGTGGCGTAGCCAGAGTGGAAATCGAAGTGATCGAACCGCCGCAGCAAACAACTGGTGGACGCTGAACGGTAGTCTAAGGCAGAATACAAAACTTATCCGCAGTGTAGAAGGCAGAAAGTAGAATAAAACTGACATCTTGTACCATTGTCAACAACGGGCAAGATGCCCGTTCCACAAAGAATGAGTTTTCTTGTGGAACAGGCCGAAAAGCCTGTTCCTAAACAAGTAATTGAGAAGGGTGCAAGATGTGAGATAAAACTGACATCTTGCACTATTCTTTGTGGAACAGGCCGAAAAGCCTGTTCTTGACGGTGGTGCCAGATGTCAACTCGAACAAATTCTGACAAATAAACTCTGCATTCTGCCGAATGCCTTCAGGAGATTCTACCGGTGCGCCTGTTTACTACCATTGCAGCACTTCGCTGCTACTTAAATTTACAAAAGTCTGCTGCACCTCATTTGACAGTCGGTTTAGTGCCGACGATGGGAGCTTTGCACGCAGGACATCTGAGCTTGATCCAGCGGGCCAGGCAAGAAAATGCGATCGCCCTGGTCAGCATTTTTGTCAACCCGCTGCAATTTGGGCCGACAGAAGATTTTCAAGATTATCCTCGGAATTTCGAGCAAGACCGGCTGTTGTGCGAACAAGCAGGGATTGATGCCATATTTGCTCCCTCAGCAACGGAAATGTTCGGCCATCAAGCAGTCGATTCCCTACGGGATAGCTTCGCTTCACACACAGAAACAGAGAAAACCGCCCAAAAACAGATAGAGATTCACCTTTCATCCTTAACTCAAGTAGTGCCGCCACCGGCGATGACATCTGTTTTGTGCGGCAAAGCAAGGCCCGGTCATTTTCAAGGCGTCGCGGCAATTGTTACTAAACTTTTGAGTTTGGTGCAGCCGACAAAAGCTTATTTCGGTCAAAAAGACGCCCAGCAGCTAGCAATTATTCGGAAGCTGGTCTTTGATTTTAACTTGCCTGTAGAGATTGTCGCTTGTCCGATCGTCCGCGAAGAGTCGGGACTGGCAATGAGTTCTCGCAATCAGTATTTAACAGCAGAGCAAAAACAGCAAGCCTCCGTACTCTACCGCGCCCTGCAACAAGCCTCGAAAACTTTTTCTTCAGGCGACCGCACCGCAGCAGCAGCACTCGCCGCAGCCCACGCAGCAGTCGCAGGAGAGCCCGCAGTCAAGCTCGAATACGCCGAACTCGTCGATCCCCACACTTTGACGCCCTTGCAGGTTGTGGAAACAGCCGGACTTTTAGCCGTGGCCGCCAGAGTTGGCTCTACTCGTTTGATTGACAATATAATTCTCAGGAACCGCCGGCCCATTGTGGCGATCGACGGCCCGGCGGGAGCAGGCAAATCTACCGTAACTCGCCTTGCAGCAACAGCTTTAAACTTGTTTTATCTGGATACCGGCGCGATGTATCGGGCGCTGACTTGGCTGGCCTTGAAAACAGACACGCCGATTTCCGACGAATGCGCGATCGCCGAATTAATCAGTTCCAGTTATTTAGAATACAACCTCGATCCCGCATCAAAGATGTTGAAGATTAACGGCGAAGACGTAACCGAGGCAATTCGCAGTTTGGAAGTGACATCCCGCGTCTCGGAAATGGCGGCAATTCCCGCCGTGCGGCAGTTTCTGCTGGAGGAACAGCGGCGCTGCGGCACAAAAGGCGGAATTATAGCAGAAGGCCGCGATATCGGCACTAACGTGTTTCCCGATGCGGAAGTGAAGATTTTTTTGACGGCTTCGGTACAAGAGCGATCGCGCCGGCGGCTGTTAGAACTTAAAGATAGCGATCGGGCTAATATTAGCTTGGCCCAATTGGAACAAGACATCGCCTTGCGGGACGAAAAAGACAGCACCCGCGAGGTTGCACCTTTGCGTAAAGCGGCAGATGCTGTGGAAATTCAAACAGACAATCTGACTGTTGCTGAAGTTATTGATCGGATTGTCGGCTTGTACAAAGAGAGAACTGGCCCTAAAAATTAATTTTAGGAGTGGCGGGCGGGCGATCGCCCTCATATCAAATTTGGTTAAACTCACATCTTGCACTATTCTCGCTTAACAGGCTTTTCGGCCTGTTCCACAAAGACTAGATTTTCTTGTGGAACAGGCCGAAAAGCCTGTTCCTAAAAAGCTTATTGACAATAGTGCAACATCTGACGTTAAACCAACTTGCAGTGTCAGGTAGGGACGCGGGTCGAAGCCAGCCCAGTCCCTAAGAATATCGTGCCATTAATCCGATTTGAGCGCCGTCCCCCTAGCTGGGGAAAAAGTTCACCCATCCCGCGTTTTCATGGATTAGGGCATTTCTGGCACACAAATCTTAAATTTTTTTATCCGGGCGGACTTCCCCACGATCGGTTATTTCCAGTAGCATTTTTACGGACTGTCCAATTTAAGATTATCCTCTTAAGTGGATTAACTTGATACCAACATAAAATCTCAAATTAACTGTACAAGGTGTGAAGGAGACAATGACGTGACAAAATTGAAACTGCTGTGGAGGCGGCGAAAAACTTTAATAGTTGCTTTTATGGCAGCAACAGGAAGTTTTTTGCTGGGTGTGACATGGCCGATTAACTTGCGGGCCAATCAGCCATTGCAACCGATTCAGGCGCAAGTCTTGGCCGTATCCCAGTCGCCAGAACAACCGCCGATGTCCAATATTAATAAGTTCTCCGAGGCGATCGCCCATCGAGTTGAATTTTCCCAAAATGCTCTAGCCCAAGTGCAAGCAATCCGATTTCAATCAGCCGTACCGGATCAGTTTCAAGGTACAACCCTTCGTCACGCGAAACTCGACTCCCAGCGCAAGGCGATCGCCCTGACATTTGACGACGGCCCCTGGCCGAAAACAACTACACAAATCCTAGATATTCTCAAGGAAAATAATATTAAGGCTACATTCTTCTGGGTAGGAAAATACCTGAAAAATTCTCCCGAAATAGGCCAACAGGTTGCACAAGCCGGTCACGCGATCGGCAATCACACTTGGAACCATCAATACCTTCAGTATAACGAAGACGGTGCCGCTCGCGAGATCGATCGCACTTCATCCTTAATTCAGGACTTGACCGGCATCCAAACATCGATGTTCCGCCCGCCAGGAGGCATTTTAAACAATGGATTGACAGCTTATGCTCAAAAGAAAAATTATGCAGTTGTGATGTGGTCTGCTGATTCTTTTGATTGGCGCACCCTTACGGAATCTTTGATAGACAACGTGATGAGGCAGGCAAATTCGGGCGGCATTGTGCTGATGCACGACGGCGGCGGCAATCGAGCAAGAACTGTAAAAGCTTTGCCTGATATTATTGCTCGATTGAGAAATGAAGGGTACAGTTTCGTAACAGTTCCCGAGTTATTGCAGATGCAAGAACAAGACTTACAACAACAGGAAACAGCACAAAAGTAACAATTTGGAAAAGTGGGATTTTACACCATTTCCCCCTTTTTTTGTATGTCGATAGATTAATTTTTCAGAACTCTAGCGGAACGAAGAAGGAAGAAGTAGTAACTGCGGCCGATTACCAGCGACGTTCTTGACTGCTGAAATCATTGCATTTCCCTTCTTCCTTCTTCCCTCTTCCTTTTTCCTTCTTCCTGACATCCGTTACATCCGTCGAGCGAATCCGTTGCCGAACTTCCTTATTCCTTCTTCCTGACCGAAAGCATCCAGGATACAATCCCCCGGATTCATCCGTGGAGAAATAAAAAACCTGTATCCGATGAAACTTGCCGAACGTATTTATCTCGCGCAAGTCAATGCTTCAATCGAAAATCGAAAATCGAAAATCGAAAATCGATTGACCTCCGTTATTCATGCCGGACGGTATTATCATGTTCGAGGGCAAGGTAATCTTCGGGGCTAAACCCAGACGGGATGGCCATAGCGTTAGAGGCAAAATTGATACCTTAATTGTAGCCATATTACCAATTTAGGCTTGAATCTAACGGCAAATCCTGCAACTGAGAATTCACCCAATTAGCTGCCGCCCAACCAGATCGCAAAGCACCCTCTATTTGACCTTCCCCGCACAAATCCCCCGCACAAACCAGTGGCAAATTCCCCCCAGCCGCCAAACAAGAAACAGGCAAAGGATTTCGACAAAAAGCATAGCGCCAGCGGTGAACCTGCAACCATTCCGGCTGTTTCAGCCAAGGGATTAAATATTCAGAAGTGCGATCGAGCAATTCTTGACCGACTGTTGGCAAATCGGCCGATTCTAGATGGCGATCGGCAAAATTTGCGCTGCTGTGAACCACAAACACAGGCTGCTGCGACTCAAGCCGTTTGCTGCTGTCCCAACCAACCCAAGCTAAATCAGAATTATCGGCAAAAGAAACAGATTTCCACTGCGGATTTAGATTGCTTAAATCTTGCTGTTTTGCCGCAGGATAGCCAGCCATAACCGTAATGCAAGGCTCGTACTCCACAGAACGCAATTTGTCAAGAAAATCAGATTTAAAACCGATTTCCGAACTCAAAAACATTAAAGCTTGAGGTGCAGGAATTGCCACAACCACAGCCTTAGCAATCAATTCTTGAGGTATCTCTAAATTGCTGTCAGTGACTTCTAGGGAAAGACGCCACCTTTGGTTATCTGTAGTAGAAATAGCTTGTACGCGGCGGCCAAACCAAATCTCTAAATCCTGGGCCAGATACTTACCGATAGCATTCATACCCGCAGGTGCGACATAACAAGAACTAGGAATAGCAGAAAGTTTTCCCTGTCTGAATTCCCAGACAGTATCAGTCCAGAGTTTGAGGATGTGGCGATCGACCAAAACCTCAATTAACCCCTGCACCGCATCCCCCTGCGGTTCCAGATACCGCGCCCCGTGATCTGCCCTCGTACCCTGTACGCGGCGGGTAGCAACACGTCCCCCCGCCCCGCGAGATTTCTCAACAACAGCCACAGAATAACCAGCTTGACGCAACCGTTGAGCGCAACTCAGCCCCGCCATACCCGCACCAATCACCGCAACATCGAACATAATGGGACTTTCAGATACATTACTTACCGGACTTTTTCTAGGAAATAAGCCTTAAGATGATTTCTTAACTTGCAGTTAATTTGCGATAGCAACGAGCGGTGATTAAATGAGGATGAAAAACCTCCATAAAATTAGACTGAAGTTTAGTAAAAAATGTGTTCATCTCTTGCTTATCTTCTAAATGAAAAGGAAATTCTTGATTAAAACCTTTAAAGAAATACCAGTTAAGGATAATCTTCCCTGACGGAGCCAGCATTTTGTGAAAATCCATCAATTGCTGACTTGGCTTTAGTAAATGTTCCATTACATCAAAACAAATAATCGAATCGAAAACTTCCGTCGGCGATACTTCCAGACAACAGGAAATTTTCTCACTCAATCCTAACTTAGCAGCTCGGCTTTGAACAAAATTGCAATTTATGGGGTTAAGATCGCAATAGACTACTTGTTCTACTTGAGGACAAAGAGCTGCTGCAATAGCATGAGTGCCAATACCGCCGCCAAAATCTAAAACTCGACCGGCAGCCATATCTGATATTAATGTTAAAGTGCCTCCTATGTAATCCTGATTGGACATATGCCAAGCTCCGAGGTCAAATAGGTAAGCTTGGCCGACTCGATCGCGATAAAACTCGCTAGCTTTTTCCCAATCAAAATCCCGATGGCCTATTTCTTTTAGGGATTGTTGACCGACAGCGAGCTCTTGTTCAATTGTTTCTAAATCTAAATTTAAAAAATCCTGTAGATGCTGCTTGAGATTGAAAGTATCTTGCCAATATCCCTGCAAAAAAGACGGTGCGACAGAAGAAGACATCATTTACTTTGTTCTAAAAAAACCAAACTCATTATAGGATTAACTGACATTTTTGAACAGAACTACACTAAATTATTTTTCTTTTGTTTATAGCGAATAAAATAGTGGGCGTTCATGGCGACGGTTTGACTCCTCAAGCTGCGGGGTTGCAGACGTACCGAGGGGTTCCGGGTTGGCTGTTGGGCATCTAAATTGTATTTTTAGGAGCGGCGGGACACCAAACTTGACTGTAAAATTTAGATGCGCGTCCGCCGATCGATGTAGCTGCTGAGGTTATAGCTTCTAGCAGTCGGATCTTCTGTGCAAATCCTGCCGATCGTCCTGCGCCAGGTAGTAGAATAATGGACAGCACGAATCCATGATTAAGACCCGATAAAAAATGCCACTGTAGGTAAATCCTAAATCCCACGGGTTGTCAACCAGCAGCAATCTAAAATCTAAAATCTAAAATCTAAAATCTAAAATCTAAAATCGTATACGGGAGGGCAAAATTTTGGACGAACTCAGAGCAGCACTCGAATTAACAACAGAAGAAGAATTGCAGCAACTAACAGAACTTCTGTTCAGCCGCAAGTTTAACCCTTTAGATTACGTGCAAACCCCCGCACCGATAGATGTACAAAGTCGCGATCGCGAAGCATGGCTCGACGCCGTAGAACAGCGGTTTCGCTATCTTGCAGCCGACGGGTTGACGGTACTCAGAGGGCGAACCCAACAAGTAACTTACAGACAAGCACTAATTCAAGTTTGTCGCTATCTCAAAATCCCTTATCCCAGACAGTTGTCAACCACCGACTTAGAGGCAGAAGTATTTCTGCACTTAATGGGCCGCGCGTGGAAGCGTTTACCTGCAGACGAACAGCAAGCGCTGACACTGCGCGTACAGCGAGCGATCGTTGATTCTAAACTCTCAGAACCCCTGCCAATTACTGCTGAAAAAGACCCGCTGGGTTTACTGTTCAAAGGGGGCAGCGCTTTAGCTGTTAGTTCCATCTTAAAACCAATGCTGCTCAAACTAATGGCTAATCAATTTGCGCTGCATTTTGCCACCTATCAAATGGCAAAACAAGGAGTGCTTACAGGCACTGCAACTGCAGCAACCCAGTTTCAAAATTATGTCGCAATTCAGACGGCGCGGCGCGGTATGGCTGTGAGTGCCGCTCGTTACGGTGCGACGCGCAGCGTGTTCTCGTTTCTCGGCCCGGTGATGTGGACTTGGTTTTTCGCGGATTTGGGTTGGCGATCGATTTCCACGAACTACGGCCGCATTATCCCGACCATTTTTGCCCTAGCTCAAATTCGATTAACGCGATCGGAATGCGTTTGGGAACTAGCTTAACGATGGTAGATTGTAGATTTTAGATTTGAGATTGGGAGTGTGGGTGAATATCAAAAATCGGTTGAAATTAGCGGCCAAACAGACAGCAGAAAATCTCAAGTCTCGCCTCCAAAAACATCCAGATCCCCGCCTGCAAATTCCTTGGAATTTCGCCCAATTGGGGATGCTGATTTTTCCCTTAATTCCGATTTTGGGAGCTTTAGGTTTATTCCTGGGATTGGCCGGCACTTGCAAGCAAAAGTTCCGTCAAATTAGTCGCCGCCCGTTGAATCGAGGATTCGCAATTCTGAGCGCGCTGCTAGTCATCACAGCGGTTTTTGCTAACAACCGTATCGAGGCTTTTGTAGGGTTATACAATTTCTTGCCGTTCTTTATATTGTTTGCCGTTTTCAGCAGTTTAATTCAAACTTTGCCTCAATTGCGGCAATTGTCTTGGGTGATTGTAATTAGTTCAATTCCAGTGATAATTTTAGGCCTGGGACAGCAATTTTTCGGTTGGAGCGGCATCGCTCAATTGCAGCCTGTTTTTGGCTGGGTACTCGAACCCCAAGGCAATCCCCCCGGCCGTATGGCTTCTGTATTTATGTACGCTAATATTTTAGCTTGCTATCTGACAATTGCTTTTATTTTAGCACTGGGACTGTGGATGGAAGAAGGCAGAAGGCAGAAGGCAGAAGGCAGAAGGCAGAAGGCAGAGGGAAGAAGGCAGAAGGAAATAATTAATGAATTGCAAATTACCAATTCCCAGTTACCGATTCCCAATTCCCAATTCCCAATTCCCAATTCCCAATTACCGATTCCCAGTTACCGATTCCTATTTTTAAGTTTGGCCGTGGTGGGAAATGCTGTTGCTTTGATTTTTACTAATTCTCGCAATGCCTGGGGGCTGGCAGTTTTTGCAGTTTTGGCTTTTGCATTTTATGCGGGTTATAAAAAAATATTAGCTGCGGTTTTTAGTGTGGCTAGCACAGTTTTTTTGTCTGCCTTTGGCCCCGAACCATTACGGCAGTATTTGCGAAGAATTGTCCCTGCTTTCTTTTGGGCTAGACTCACCGACGAGATGTTCCCAAATCGGCCGACAGCTACTTTGAGAACTACTCAATGGCAATTTGCTTGGTCGATGACGCAGCAGCGTCCTTGGACTGGTTGGGGATTGCGAAATTTTACGCCTCTCTATCAAGCTCAGATGCAAGAATGGCTTGGTCATCCTCACAGTTTGATACTAATGTTGACTGCGGAAACGGGAATACCGGCAACGCTTTTGTTGTTTGGTTTAGTTGGCTGGGTTTTGGCTAGGGGTGTTTTGCTGCTGGCAAATTGGCCGCATTTTCCTGGGGATATTAAGCAGGAAAAAATAGACGCAGAGGAAACTGAGAAAAATTCTATTTTACACAGCACGAATCTGGTGAATTGTCAACAGGAAAATTCAGGCGATCGCCTAATTTTTTTCAGTTATTTATTAGCCTTCGCCGCCTGTACGCTTTTTAACACTGTAGACGTGACGCTGTTTGATTTCCGACTCAATACTACAAGCTGGTTGCTGTTAGCCGCAATTTGCGGAGTCAGCCAGAGGGAATAGGGAATAGGGCATTGGGCATTGGGCATTGGGCATCGGGCATCGGGCATCGGGCATAGGTTATTGGTTATTAGAACGAACAACCAACAACCAATAACCAACTACTGACTAATGACTACTGACTAATGACTTCCTTTATTCCACTGTCACCGACTTCGCCAAATTTCGTGGCTGATCCACATCCAAACCTCGACGCGCTGCAATGTGGTAAGCCAACAATTGCAGCGGAATCACTGTTACAATCGGTGACAACAATTCATCCACCAAAGGCACGGGCAAAACGTGGTCAAAAATGTCGGCTTCCGCCACACCTTGCTTCGGCGTAACGCCAATTAAACGGGCGTCGCGGGCCTTGGCTTCCTGAGCGTTGGAAAGCACCTTTTCGTAGACGCTTCCGGGCATGGCGATCGCCACTACAGGCACTTTCGCATCCAAAAGGGCGATCGGGCCGTGTTTCATCTCTCCCGCCGGATATCCTTCGGCGTGAATGTAGCTAATTTCCTTCAGTTTCAGCGCCCCTTCCAAAGCAATCGGAAAGTTAATTCCCCGCCCCAAAAAGATAAAATCTTGGGTGTCTGTAAACTGGTGGGACAATTCCTCCACATACTGTTCTTGAATCTCCAAAAACTTCTCAATTTCTGCCGGCAACTGGCGCAAACCAGTAATAATTTCTGCCAATCTCTCAGTGCTGATTGTTTGCCGCTGGTGCGCCAAATCCAAAGCTAAGAAATAGAATGCCATCAACTGAGTGACAAAAGTTTTAGTCGCAGCAACGCCGACTTCTATACCGGCGTGGGTGTTGATTACCTGCGGCATCATGTGGGCGATCGAACTTTCGGTTCTGTTAGTAATGCCTAACATTCTCGCCCGGAATTTATCAGTAAAACCCGCGCGGCGCTGCTGTTCCATCCCCAAAGCAGCCAGCGTGTCCGCCGTTTCTCCCGACTGAGTTACCCCAATAGTTAAAGTATTTGCTGTCAGCGGTGCCGGTGCGTAGCGGTACTCAGAAGCGTACTGCACCGCAGTCGGAATATTAGCTAATTGTTCCAACAAATATTTGCCAATTAGCGAGGCGTGCCAGCTCGTTCCGCAGGCGAGAATTGAAATTTGTTCGACATCGGCGCAAAGTTCATTGGGCAAGTTGAGATTGATGGGAGAGTTCGGATTTCCTGGCTGCCAATCGCTGTCTAAATAAGCCTCCAAACAAGCTCGGACTACGGCGGGCTGTTCATAAATCTCCTTGTGCATGAAGTGTTTGAAGCCTTGTTTTTCGACTAAAACCGGACTCCAACCAAGGATGCGCGGGCTTTTTTTCAGCCTTTCCCCTGCAAAGCTGTAAACTTCCACTCCCATCGAAGTTAGCCTTGCCAATTCGCCATTTTCTAAGGACAAAACAGTGCGGGTGTGAGATACTAAGGCCGGCGTGTCGGAAGCGCAGAAAAATTCACCAGCACCAAACCCAATCACCAAAGGAGCTTGCTGTCTGGCGACAATTATTTCCTCTGGAAAATCTGCACAGATAACGGCGATCGCAAAAGCTCCTTCTAATTTATTTACCGCATTTAAAACCGTTTCCAAAAACGATAAATCAGCAATCTTTTCTGTTTTTTTATCTTTTTCTTCTTCCTTCTCCCTTCTTGCTTCTTTCAAAAATTCAGCTATTAAATGAGGGATAACTTCTGTATCGGTATCGGAGACAAATTTATGTCCCTTCGCTTTCAATTCTTCCCGCAACTCGCGATAATTTTCGACAATTCCATTTTGAACTACCGCAATTCGCCCGCTATTATCTAGGTGAGGGTGAGCGTTATATTCTTCTGGTTTGCCGTGAGTTGCCCAGCGGGTGTGTCCGATGCCGATGGGAGCCAGAGAGTCTATCTCTGCTAACTTTTCCCGGAGGTTGTGCAATTTGCCCTTTGCTCGGATGCAGGTAATTTCTCCTTCGGAGATGGTAGCGAGGCCCGCTGAATCGTAGCCCCGGTATTCTAGTTTCTCCAATCCTGCTAGCAAAATCTCGCTTGCTGCTTGCGTGCCGATATAGCCAACGATTCCGCACATTTAACGTACTACTCCTGCTTAGCGATCGCAATAAAACTCAAGTTTTATCATTTTTACCTTCTTCCGGCCCCGAATGCAGATTCCGCGACAAAAAAGAGGGGGCAATTTAATCGCCCCCTCTTTTGTGCCCGTAATTCGATCGGCGTGTCGATCGATATTTAGTAGGCTAGACCCATACTGCGAGTGGTTTCTGCTCCCAGGTAAACCCGGATGCTCAGAAAATCGGTGGGACAAGCAGTTTCGCACCGCTTGCAGCCTACACAGTCTTCGGTGCGGGGAGATGAGGCAATCTGAGCTGCTTTGCAGCCATCCCAGGGCACCATCTCCAAAACGTCAGTCGGACAAGCGCGGACGCATTGAGTGCAGCCGATGCAAGTATCGTAAATTTTGACTGAATGAGACATTGAATAAAGGCTCCCAACGAGTCACTAAAAATTTGCTGCCTCTGCGAGTGAACAGATTTGACGGCGAGGTGCCACCGCTATAGCCTGCACAGAGAATTAAAGGTTAGTCTACCGCAGTGCCTGGAAGCACTTCGCGAAAAAGCGACAAAACTTCACAGTTATTCACGCGGAGAGTCTTATCAAAGTAGGTTCCTACTGAGCAAGTCTGTGGTTAGAGGGGAGTTATCAAGGACGGACTTCTTTACTACAAATCTGTGCAAATCGATCGACTAAAAGCCTAATTTTTCTAACACGGGCTTTGTGGAAACAATATGTCGATCGAGTCCTAGTTTTTTCGGTTCCACACCCAAAGCCAAAGCCACCAATTGCGGTAAATGCAGCACCGGCAAACCCAATTTGCGCCCGATTACTTTTTCTACCTCCGGCTGTCGCGAATCCAAATTTAAATGACAAAGCGGGCAAGGCGTTACCATACAATCAGCGCCATTGTCAAGAGCATCTTGAATATGTTTGCCTGCCATCTGAAAAGATTGGTTAGTGGCATAACTCGCCAACGGCCAGCCGCAGCACTGCGTCCGCCCTCGATAGTAAACCGGAGTTGCCCCGATCGCCCGAAACACATTTTCCATCGATTCCGGTTGGTGCGGGTCATCGTAAAGCAGCTTATCCTGAGCTCGCAGCAGGTAGCACCCGTAAAAAGACGCGCACTTCAAACCCGACAGCTTGCGGGTGACACGCTTCTGCACCTCGTCGAGCCCGTAATCTGCCACGATCGCCCACAACAGATGTTTCACCTCGGTACTGCCTTGATAAGGCGAACAGCCTTGTTTTTCCAGTAAACCGTTGACTTTTTCTACGTAGTTGGGATCGGTTTTCTGAGATTCCTTGAGGCGATCGTCCACATGACCGATTACCCCTTGACAAGTGCTGCAATGCGTGAGTAAAGGCAGATTAAGTTCCTCAGCCAAAGCAATATTGCGGGCGTTGACAGTATCTTCGAGTAACTGCGAATCTTCCTTGAAAGTGCCAGAACCGCAGCAGGAAGCTTTCTTTAGTTCCACCAGTTCAATCCCCAACGCTTGAGTCAGTGCTTGGGTAGACAGGTAAAGTTCGCGGGCGGCTCCTTGGGCGACACAACCGGGAAAATAAGCATATTTGAGATTTGGGGATGGCATAATCGTTTCTGCAGGGGAGAAAAGGCAAGGGAAAAGAAACGAGAGCGCTGGAGGTCGGGATGCTTCCTGCTTCGTTTCTCCTCTCCATATCCTTACAGAAAACTAGCGTGAAAGCCCCCCTCTTTTAAGGCACAGATGAAACGCAGTTTTCAGGTTGGTGGCGGGGTGATCGCGCTAATTTGCTGAAGGCGCTTTTGGAAAAATCCCATCGCTGATGGTTCGTCTAGACACTGGAATCAATCGCACCGTCAAAGTTATGTATCTGCGATCGCTGCTGGGCAAGCAAAAATGAGTTACTAAGTTTGCCAGTTCGCAAAGGCGAAGGGCGAGCACATTAGCATAAGTAATTGTTAGGCGATCGAGCATAACACATCGTTACACCCGACCCATTAGAGTGTTATGATTCAAGAGTAAATAAGCCAAGGTGGCTGAACTACACCGTTAGCTTGCTGGGTTATCAGTGCGATTGTACTTCAATGCTGTCGGTAGTTGCAAAATCATCTGGTTCCAGACATAGCGGTAGTTTATGATACTGCTTTCATCTCACCCAAAATGTCAAATCATGCAGTCGGGTCAAGCACAATTCCCCCAAGCCGTCACAATTTACAAAGCTCCTCACAAATATCGAGGGCAACAGAGGTATTGCCGAGGAGTTCAATCAAAACTTCAAGAAGGCGTTCTTGAAGTTTTGATGATCGGGCAAGCTACGATCGATATTTCAAAACGTTTGAGTATGGCTAGGATAAAAATGACAATTTTGAGCGGAATGAGGTAGTCCTTAGCCGCCCATACTGCCTAAACATGAATGATTTGGAGGGAATTCAATAATGTTAAACTCAATAAGGTTCGACTGGCAACAGTTAGCCATGATCGAAGAGCTCAAAGAGTATTGTGAAACTGATTTCCACGGATTTAGTAAACGGATTGAGCATCATATTCATGAATTGCAGAAAATCGATTCAAAAGAGCTTGATAACCTCGCAATTTTACGAGTTCTTGAAGTTACAAATGGTTGCACTCAATGGGGATTTAGAAGAAAAGATGAGGGATGCTTATCAGTTGAACAAACCCGTGAATGCATGAAGAAGGTGATTGGATTTATTCAAGATAAAAAAATCGACTTCCCAAGTGGAGAGTCGATTCATTTTACTTCATCCATTCAACAATTGATTGAGGAGGGACGTGGGCTTTACCAAGATGCCTTCAAGAAAAATATTGTCGGTAAAGAGAAAGAATACTATGCCTATTCGACGGCTCAGTTTTTAGTATACGGTCGCCCACGTTTGAATGCTGCACTTCAATTAGTAAAACAGGAGTTTGAATCTCTGTTTACAAAGTACTATATCGAAAAAGGTCGCAATTATATTGCCCCATATATGGAGGCGCTTCTTCCTGAAAATCCATGAAATGACGGGAATCATCCACAATTGATGGACAAAGTGCAATCTCTGATCTTGTAAGTAGAGTTGATGTTAAGCTTTCTAACAATTCGCTTGGAGCCGACTGGGGAAAGTCAGTGGTGTAGATGCAATGGTTTTGACAGCCCCTCAAGCACACCGTTAGGCGGAACAGATCGCGCCTGTTAAATTTGTCGTTTTTCAGCCGAGATTAAGCAAAAGCAAAGATGGTTGGCTCCGTTGTTGAGTCCAGAGAAGCTATGGGCGATCGCGAAACATAAGTAATTGTGAAGTGATGGGTGTATAACATATCCTTGGCTCTGACAAAAGTGATATTTTGGTGTTGAGATCGAGGCGCTCGTTTGCCGCTCAATTCAGCCGTTATGTGTAGGTTTTTATCGTAGGCGCATCCGGGAAACTCGGGGAGTACATGGTGCAGCAGGCGCTAAATAGGGGCTAAGAGGTGGTTTGTGTTTGTCGGGAACGCAGCGTAGGCAAACTCCATCGTTGTACAGATGCGATGTACAGATGCGATACTTCCATTGAGTCCGTTGAGGTTATCTGAGTGCGAGCGCAAGTAGGAAAGCAAGACGGATCGTATGCGTTTGGGCGTTGCTTTTGAGAATTTCTAGGGGACAAGCAGTCACTAGGGCATGATCTCTTGCAGATAGTCATTCAATCAGTCCGGGACGCAAAAATTGCTTTGCAACACTATTGGTAGCGGTAAGGTACGGTGTGCACCGCCAGATAGAGTTTATGCCTCCAGAACTATTCAAATAGCGATCGCCACCCCATAACAGTCCTAGAGTTGCTGCGATCGTCCGTGTCCCAATTGTCCCTGGCCCGTGTCACTTAGAAAAGCGGCCAGCCTTTGTCCTGCAGATCCCCCTTTCGGATAAGATTAGATACGCAGCAACCAATGAGGACACGATGTTATGAGCCAAGACGACATTTTTACTAGAGTCCAGAAAATTGTGAAAGAGCAACTGGAAGTCGAGCTGAGCGAAGTCAAGCCCGAAGCCAACTTTGCTAACGATTTAGGAGCAGATTCCTTAGATACAGTAGAGCTGGTAATGGCCTTGGAAGAAGAGTTTGATATTGAAATTCCCGACGAAGCAGCCGAAGGAATTACTACGGTTCAAGCTTGTGTAGATTACATCAGCAGCCAACTTGCAGCTCCAAAAGCATAAAATACCTGTTTTTTCCCCTAAGAGGAGAGAAGTTATAAAACTGGAAACTCCTCTTTAGTTCTGCGTTCTGGGTGTTTAATTTTTTGAAACTGAAATCATGACAAATTTAGAGCGTAAGCGCGTTGTTATCACGGGTCTCGGCGCGATTACACCGATCGGCAATACCTTGTCCGAATATTGGGACGGGTTGCTTGCCGGCAAGAATGGTATAGGCCCGATCACCTTATTCGACCCGTCGCGGCACGACTGCCGCTTTGCCGCAGAGGTGAAGGGTTACGACCCACACGACTATTTAGAGCGCAAGGAAGCAAAGCGCATGGATCGCTTTGCTCAATTTGGGGTGTCAGCGAGCAAACAAGCTCTTGCTGATGCGAAGTTGGAGATTAATGACCTGAACGCAGAACAGGTGGGTGTCATTCTTGGCACTGGCATTGGTGGCCTGAAGGTTTTGGAAGACCAGCAAGAGATTTATCTGAATCGCGGCCCCGATCGATGCAGCCCGTTTATGATTCCCATGATGATTGCGAATATGGCCGCGGGCCTGACGGCGATTCAAACGGGTGCTAAGGGGCCAAACTCTTGCACGGTGACGGCCTGCGCTGCCGGGTCGAATGCCGTGGGCGATGCGTTTCGCTTAGTTCAGGCGGGTTACGCCCAAGCCATGATTTGCGGCGGTACAGAAGCTGCGGTGACACCTTTGTGCGTGGCGGGTTTTGCTGCGGCGAGGGCGCTTTCGACTCGCAACGATGACCCGACTCATGCTTGCCGTCCGTTCGATCGCGATCGTGATGGTTTTGTCGTCGGCGAAGGTGCTGGCATTCTGATTCTAGAAGAAATGGAACACGCTCTGGCGCGTGGCGCGAAGATTTACGCAGAAATCGTCGGCTACGGTTTAACTTGCGATGCGTATCACATGACTTCTCCGGTACCGGGGGGAGAGGGTGCGTCGCGGGCCATGGCTTTAGCGCTCAAGGATGGGGGTTTGACGCCGGATATGGTGAGCTATATCAACGCTCACGGCACAAGCACGCTTCCCAACGATTCTACGGAAACCAAGGCGATTAAAAAGACTTTGGGAGACCATGCTTACAAAGTAGCAATTAGTTCTACCAAGTCAATGACCGGTCATCTTTTGGGCGGTTCTGGGGGAATTGAGGCGGTGGCGACGGTAATGTCGATCGCCAATGACAAAATCGCGCCGACAATTAATCTGGAAAATCCCGATCCTGAGTGCGATTTGGACTATGTTCCTCATACAAGCCGCGATCTAAAAGTTGATGTGGCGCTGTCGAATTCTTTTGGATTTGGCGGCCACAACGTGACTCTGGCATTCAAGAAGTTTGTTCAGTAACGGCTAATCCAAAATCGAGAGTTAAAAGGTAAAAAATTAATTTTTTACCTTTGTAGGGTAGGCATCTTGCCTGCCCTAACTTTCTGAAGTATAACCGGAGCGATCGTATGAATCAACCAATTATTCGATTTTTGACAACAAAGAATTATAAAAATCTGCACTTAGATCCATCTGTAAATTTAAACAACCTTAATATATTTATCGGCTCAAACGGTTCAGGCAAAAGCAATTTCATCAGTTGTTTAAAATTTTTAAAAGATTGCCTAATAGCTATTCCTGACGCAAATCGGGACGTGAGTAGTTTTGAGGATGCTGTTTCTAAAATTGGTGGTGGTAGAATTTTAGATGTCAATGTTGAAAGTCCAGCAAAGGTCAGTATAGCTTGCTGTTTTTCGCAAATTAACCACACTGGTAATCTTCAAAAAGACAGCGCAATTCTTGATTTCAAACTTTATACCGATAGACAAAAAGTAAGGGCGAGCATCTCTGAAGAATATCTATATGGCGGAGAAGATTTGCAGGAAACTTCCAGCAGGCAACCTTTCTATTACTATAAATTGCATAACAGAGAATTAGGGCAAGGAGTTTTATCTGTTTACAAGTCTCTCGGTCAAGAGCCAACTCAGTTTGAACCTTTAGATAACATTCCTACCAATTCTTTTGGTTTGTTGACAATTCCGACACTGCTTGAAAATAGTCTATTACCACCAGAAACTACACCTATTTACAAAATTAGAAGAGAATTAATTGAATTTATTTCAAAATGGCAATTTTATAATGCCAATAACATGAATTTGAATTCAATCAGAACCGCCGAACCTAAAATAGGTGGCAGTGATATTTACTTATCTGCATCGGGAGATAATCTGCCTTTAGTATTGTACAATTTAAACCAAAAATCTATCAATTTTGAAGATAGCATTAACGAGGCAATGAAGTCCATCCTGCCAAAAACTCGTCGCCTTAGAGCTTTACCTTCGGGTCGCCTATCTCTCACTGTAGAATGGTATTTTGAAGGTATTGATGATGAAGCATTCTACCTAAATGAAATGTCGGATGGAACTGTCAGGATGCTTTGTTGGGCAACTATATTACATTCTCCACTTCTTCCTTCTTTGATAGTCATTGATGAACCTGAATTAGGATTGCACGTCTCGTGGATGCCAATTTTAGCTGAGTGGATTAAAAAAGCTGCCACCAGAACTCAGATAATTATTACCACACATAGTCCCGACCTTTTAGATCACTTTACCGATCGTTTAGAGAATGTTCTTTGTTTTTATCCCGAAAACAGAACGTATTTCTCAGTCAAATCTCTTTCAAAAGAACTGCTGAAGCCAAAACTTGAAGAGGGATGGCAATTGGGCGACTTATACCGTGTTGGCGATCCAAGTATTGGAGGATGGCCGTGGTAGTGTGGGTTTTCTCTGGTGGCGGTGAGGCTGAGGTTAGAGGATTCTTTCCTTTTTTAGAAAAAACTTTTCCGGGCTGTAGATTTGAACGAAAAACACCAGTTCGCCAAAAACCCGGCCCTAAAGCTAATAAAGCAGGTAGTTATGGAAGAACAGGTCAAAGCTTAATCGAGCAAATAAAGCAAGAATTACCGATCGCCTTAAAAGCGGAAGCAAATAAATGCGACTTGATTTTAGTTTTTGACGATTTGGATTGTCGCGATTCTCAGACACAAAAATCAAAAATATTGGTAGAGTTATCAAAAATACCCGAATGTGCTGACATCGAAAAATTTGTTGGGTTTGCCGCGCCGGAAATCGAAGCTTGGATTATTGCTGATTGGAATAATTCAATAGCTAAACATTCAGATTTTCGTCGAGGCAAAAGACATGAACGGATGCGTTGGTGGCTAAGTACACAAAGAAAAGTTTCTTTTGAGAATCCAGAAGCATTTAGTGAATACGATGCTGAAAAAGATTGCTGTCGAGAAAAACTATCAGAATATTTAATTGAGTCAAGTGTTCAAGATGAACTCGATCGCGATAAAGCACGCTTTTCTAAAGGAGATCATACTCCTTTGCTATTGAGGGAAATCGATCCAAATGAAGTCCAGAAAAAATGTCCCTTATTTCGCGAACTCTATAACTATCTCAATAATTTTTGTCGTTGTCCATAAAGGGTCAGATAAAAATTTATTTAAGTAAACTGTAAGCCAACTTTTGCAAAGCATTAGTAGTGTTAAATTAGATTTTCCCCAAACAAAAAGCGCCCCTATTTCTAGGAGCGCTTTTTGTCAATCTCAGACTAAAACTTAGCCATTGATAGAAGGAGCAACCAAAGCTACAGGAGTGACTTCACTAGCAGCCAAGTCGAGTGGGAAGTTGTGAGCATTGCGCTCGTGCATTACTTCCATACCCAAGTTAGCGCGGTTGATAACATCAGCCCAGGTATTGATGACACGACCTTGAGAGTCGATAATCGATTGGTTGAAGTTGAAACCGTTCAAGTTGAAAGCCATCGTGGAGATACCCAAAGCGGTAAACCAGATGCCGACTACTGGCCATGCACCTAACAAGAAGTGCAAGGAACGGCTGTTGTTGAAAGAAGCGTATTGGAAAATCAAACGACCGAAGTAGCCGTGGGCTGCAACGATGTTGTAGGTTTCTTCTTCTTGACCGAATTTGTAACCGTAGTTTTGAGATTCGGTTTCGGTTGTTTCACGAACCAAGGAAGAAGTAACGAGAGAACCGTGCATGGCGGAGAACAAAGAACCACCGAAGACACCAGCAACTCCCAACATGTGGAAGGGGTGCATCAGGATGTTGTGCTCGGCTTGGAACACGATCATGAAGTTGAATGTACCGGAGATACCCAAAGGCATACCGTCAGAGAAAGAACCTTGTCCAATTGGGTAGATCAAGAATACTGCGGTTGCTGCTGCAACTGGTGCAGAGTAAGCGACGCAGATCCAAGGACGCATACCTAAGCGGTAGGACAATTCCCATTCACGACCCATGTAGCAGAAAACGCCAATGAGGAAGTGGAAAATTACCAATTGGTAAGGGCCGCCGTTGTACAACCACTCGTCTAAGGAAGCTGCTTCCCAGATTGGGTAGAAGTGCAAGCCGATCGCGTTAGATGAAGGAACAACAGCACCTGTGATGATGTTGTTACCGTACATCAAGGAACCTGCTACTGGTTCGCGGATGCCGTCGATGTCCACTGGAGGGGCAGCGATGAAGGCGATGATGTAGCAAATGGTGGCGCTTAAGAGGGTAGGAATCATCAAGACTCCGAACCAACCTACATAAATGCGGTTGTCGGTTGATGTGACCCACTCACAAAAGCGTTCCCAGACGTTGGCGCTTTCGCGCTGCTGTAAGGTTGTTGTCATTTGTTTATGATTGCTTTATTTGGTTTTCAATGTTCGTGACGGCTTTGTGTTCCGCCATGTAAATAAACATAAAGCATATTCTCAGGTTTGTAAAGTTTTTTAACAACAGATTAACTGATGATATGTATAAGATTGACTTATAAATAGCAGGAATGGTGGATAAATGGGAAAGAATGGACAAAAACTAGGTAAAGCCTGGAAGCGCGTCGCCTTCAGGCATGGAAATATTAAGATACAGACTTCTGCTGGCTAGGTATCATAATGAGAGCCCAATAGGGAACTTCAGCGGGCTCGACATCTGCGATCGCCCGAATTCGCTGATTCGGCATAGTTGCGCGTTCTATATACAATGCTCGATCGAACTGTCCCAACTCAATCAGTACGTCCCGGACTTTCGCAAAATGCCGCCCCAGTTTAATAATTACAGCAGCATCAACAACCGCCAGTCGATCGCGCAAAACCTCAGCATCCAGCGTCGCAGGCATAATACTTAACACATCGTTACGATAAGTCAGCGGCACTCCCAACGCAGCCGCACTCGCCATTGTCGAAGAAATTCCCGGCACAACTTCAGTGGTAAATCTCGCCGACAAACGGTTGAATAGATACATAAACGAGCCGTAGAGAAAAGGTTCGCCCTCACACAGCACCGCCACATCCTGTCCCTCGCTCAGATGGGCGGCAATTTTCTCGGCAGCAATATCATAATAAGGTTGAGACGATCGCGTCGGACTAAAAGGCAACGGCATCGGAATCTCAATTTGCTCCGGGCGCAGATAATCAGCAACGATCGCCCGCGCCAGCACCTTACCATTTTCCATCGCCGGATAGGCAATCACCGGCACCGATTGCAAAATCCGATAAGCTTTCAATGTGATCAATTCTGGATCGCCAGGGCCAATACCCAAACCGTACAATTTACCAGTAGCCTTAGTCATAATTCATCCTTTTTCGCTAACGCATTCACGGCTGCCGTTGCCATTGCACTGCCACCACGCCGCCCGTGCAACGTAATAAATGGCACTCCCCGACTGTTGGCAGCGAGTTCGGCTTTGGATTCGGCAGCCCCCACAAATCCTACCGGGAAACCCAGAATTAAAGCCGGTTTGGGTGCTCCGGCATCCAACATTTCCAGTAGTCGGAACAAAGCAGTCGGGGCATTGCCAATTGCCACAACCGCACCCTCCAAGTTATCCAGCCATAAATCAAGCGCCGCAGCCGATCGAGTATTTCCTATTTGTCGCGCCAACTCCGGGATTTCGGAATGCCAGAGGGTGCAAATCACCGGATTGTCAGCGGGAAGGCGTTTGCGAGTGATACCTTCGGCCACCATCCGGGCATCGCACAGAATCGGCGCACCTGCGGCGAGGGCTTGGCGTCCGCAGGTGGCTGCACCGGGCGAAGCTGCTAAATCTGCAACAATATCCGTCATGCCGCAACTGTGAATTAGTCGCACGGCTACCGATTCTAAATCGGGCGGCAAGCTTGACAAATCTGCTTCGGCTCGAATTGTGGCGAAGGATTTGGTGTAGATTTCTGTTCCGTCTCGAATGTAGTCAATCATTGTTTAAAACTGCTATGGGAAGTTTGTGGGATTTGTGAAATAGATTTTTTGAATGAACCGCCAACATGGAAAGGACGCGAAAGAAGAAATATCCAGAAATATAGAAAGAGAAATAATTAAAAATTGTCAGTTTTCATGGGATATTTTTTCACTTTCAATTCCGATTTTAGGTGCTCAACAACTCCTGCAATTGGTCGATCGCCTGCCGATCAATAAACTCACCAAATGACTCCAAAGGCTCTCGAAACCGCTGATACACCCGCAACATTCGCTCGATCGCACCGGGCATCTCGACCGCACTCACCGCCGGAAAAATTGGTTGTCCGAAGGGCAAATCTTTTCTACCCGCATAAATGTCGTAACCTTCGATCGTCTCGTGTCCTCGCTCAATCTGAATTCCCACCAGCGTGATATCAATTGGCTGGTGCTGGGCGCAGGACTTTTGGCAACCGCTGAAATGAATGTTAATCGGCAGGTCGATCGTCAATTTTTGCGCTAAATCCCTCACCATTGATAGGGCGTGACTTTGAGTATCTGTCGCCGCCGACGCACAGCCGCTGCTGCCAGCACAAGCCACCAAGCACGAATCTAGGCGAGTCGCCGACGAGTGCAATCCCAAATCGGCGATTTGCTGTTTTACCTCAAAAAGCTGGGAGTTGGGGATATCAGAAATCAACAGATTTTGCCACGGCGTAAGTCTCAGGGTACCGCTGGCTAGATTTTGGGCTAAATTTGCCAAATTCCGCAGTTGCTTTGATTCTAGCCTACCGAGAGGCAGCGCAATTCCCATGTAGGAAAAACCGGACTGTCGCTGAGGATGAATGCCGAGATGTCGGGATTGTTTGATCGCCCTTGCAGATGAGTCGATCGAACGGGCGGGCAAGATGCCCACCCCACAAGGAAATTCACTCTTTGTGGAACAGGCATCTTGCCTGTTTTTGGGAAAGGCGATCGAACGGGCGGGTAAGATGCCCACCCCACAAGGAAATTCACTGTTTGTGGAACAGGCATCTTGCCTGTTTTTGGGAAATGTGCAAGATGTGAATTGCCATAAAAATGGTAAATTCTGCTGTACCCTTTCTAGATAACTTTTAGCGCCCCAATCTGTCAGCAGGTGACGCAAACGCGGTTTTTTGCCATCAATTCGAGGTCGATTTTTGGTGTATTCAAGATAGGTGCTAGCGAGGGCGGCTAATACTGAAATACATTGCGATTCTTGGATGAAAATTCCTGTATCGCCGTTTAAATGCAGCCGAAAAACGATTTCTGATTGGGTTGAAAGCGCTTCAGCAGCTAATAAAATATCGTTGCGTAAAGCCTGGATCGAAACCGATTCCCCGCCGTCGAAGCCAATACTGAACTTAGGCGAAAGTTCCGACAATTCGGGATGCGTTTGCAGGTAATCATCCCAAGCTTTCACTAGCGGGCGAGTATCCAGTAACTGCTGGCGATCGATCCCTGCTGTCGGGCTTGCCATAATATTGCGAATCGGGTCAACTTCAACGCGGCGAGACGCTATCCCCAATTCCTGCAAGCGGTTCCAGACTTCCGGGGGAATTTCCGAGTGCACTTCTCGGATTTGCAAATTTCCCCGATTCGTCACTTGCAAACAGCCGGTACTGTATTGATCTGCCAAATCGGCGATCGTCCCACACTGCTGCGCGTTTAAAATTCCCCCCGGAATCCGCATTCTCGATAAAACTCCGTCTCGGGCTTGGGAACCGTAAAATAAACCCGGACAAGTCGGCAAATCAGTCAAAGCTAACAAATAATCTCCTCCCCGTGCTACGCAGGGAATCCAAAAGTAAACGCCCACAAAGCGCCCCCGAAATCGGCATTCTGACTTTTACAGTTGCGGCACAGCGCCGGAATTGCACCGGACTTTCCCGCTTTCAGGTTTTAGAAAGGTATCACGAGCTGACCCACAGAAAGCAAAACCCTCAACTTTCTTAACAAAACTTCTGGCGATGGCGTCGGGCCCCGCAAGCTACGCCCCTGTCTCTGGTTTCATCAGCTTTCCTAATCACACTCATCAGTTTAACTGTCGTCAAACCCCTTTACAAACCTTAACGATAGGCGTAATAATATAAACATCATCCGAACATTGACAACCAAATACAGCAATCATAAAACCATGACAACAACCTTACAGCAGCGCGAAAGCGCCAACGTCTGGGAACGCTTTTGTGAATGGGTCACAAGCACCGACAACCGCATTTATGTAGGTTGGTTCGGAGTCTTGATGATTCCTACCCTCCTGAGCGCCACCATTTGCTACATCATCGCCTTCATCGCTGCTCCTCCAGTGGACATCGACGGCATTCGCGAACCAGTAGCAGGTTCCTTGATGTACGGTAACAACATCATCACAGGTGCTGTTGTTCCTTCATCTAACGCGATCGGCTTGCACTTCTACCCAATCTGGGAAGCAGCTTCCTTAGACGAGTGGTTGTACAACGGCGGCCCTTACCAATTGGTAATTTTCCACTTCCTCATTGGCGTTTTCTGCTACATGGGTCGTGAATGGGAATTGTCCTACCGCTTAGGTATGCGTCCTTGGATCTGCGTCGCTTACTCTGCACCTGTTGCAGCAGCAACCGCAGTATTCTTGATCTACCCAATTGGACAAGGTTCTTTCTCTGACGGTATGCCTTTGGGTATCTCCGGTACATTCAACTTCATGATCGTGTTCCAAGCCGAGCACAACATCCTGATGCACCCCTTCCACATGTTGGGAGTTGCTGGTGTCTTCGGTGGTTCTTTGTTCTCCGCCATGCACGGTTCTCTCGTTACTTCTTCCTTGGTTCGTGAAACAACCGAAACCGAATCTCAAAACTACGGTTACAAATTCGGTCAAGAAGAAGAAACCTACAACATCGTTGCAGCCCACGGCTACTTCGGTCGTTTGATTTTCCAATACGCTTCTTTCAACAACAGCCGTTCTTTGCACTTCTTGTTAGGTGCATGGCCAGTAGTCGGCATCTGGTTTACCGCTTTGGGTATCTCCACGATGGCTTTCAACTTGAACGGTTTCAACTTCAACCAATCGATTATCGACTCTCAAGGTCGTGTCATCAATACTTGGGCTGATGTCATCAACCGCGCTAACTTGGGTATGGAAGTAATGCACGAGCGCAATGCTCACAACTTCCCACTCGACTTGGCTGCTAGTGAAGTCACTCCTGTAGCTTTGGTTGCTCCTTCCATCAATGGCTAAGTTTTAGCTTTTGATTAACAAAAAGCGCTCCTAGAAATAGGGGCGCTTTTTGTTTTGGGAAAAAATATTTTTCCTGCGGGGAGGCGAAGTATCCCAGCAGCCAAGGAAGTTATATCGAGTCCCTCGCTTCTGGTAATTCCTGTTAGGCTGGATTGATGTCGGCTTCTCGTGGGAGACTCACTCATGATAAATTCAAGTTTCTTTAAACATCACAATACATTCATAATTTTCTAAATCTAGAAATCGGTCAATTTGCAAAGTTCCTATTTGTTCAAATCCCTGTTTTTGGTGAAACATTAGGGAACGAGTATTAGCTATTGGCTGGGTAACAATAAACAGCGAAATCAATGAAGTTGGAAAAACTTGATAAATTTCGTTATACATAAATTGAGCCACACCTCTACCCATCCAATCTAACTTGGTTGCTACTCTTTCGAGATAAAAATGCCTATCGCTGGTGACTCTTTTCTTAAAAACCTCATCTTTCCAGATAATTTTATCCAAGATTTCATCTGATATTTTGGGTTGTGATATAGCCACAAATCCCACAATTTCCCCATCGGTTTTAGCTGACACAAAATATTTGCATGAATTATTTAAGCTTTGGACAATCTCATCTTCAGTAATTTGTGTTAGCAAAAAGCCGCGCTCGATCGACGTATTTTGACCGCGCGCATGAGAATTGTGAATATTGGCGATCGCCTGTATGTCCTCTCCATCGGCTTCCCTAAAAGTTAGATATTCCATAGCATAGTGTGTAGGAACGCTGTCATACATTTGCGATTTTAACGCTCAGGTTTGTCTATTCTAACAGCTAGATATAGATCGCATACCAGATTTAGTTTTGTAAATATTTTAGGGGCGAGATCCTTGGGACAATATCATGACTGTAGGTATGTCTGCACTTGTGGGCGATCGCATCAAATCCCTGATTCAGTAAAAGCTAGGTTCAAATCATCAATCAACCCCAATTGTTGGGCCCACCCTGTTAAGTAACCCCGATCTAAATTCTCAGATTGGACTTTCAGAATTCCCAAAACATCATTCCATTGTTTTTGAGACTGAGACTGTTGCCGCCAGAGCAGTTTGGCCAACACAATATCTTCAGGAGAAGCCACCCAAAATTGTTCTACACCAGCTTCGTCAAGCGCTTCTAATCGTCGTCTTGCCATTTTTGAGCGATCGAATGCAGTATTAGAATTCAGCACAATATCAGCGTTCAATACTAAAGTCATGTGAGTGACGCTCAACACCATGCCTCTACCCTCTTGAATATCTTTGACCGAACCCGGAGGGCAGTAAAAACCAGCCGTTTCTAGTGCTTCAACTAATTGAAAAATATTGTCCCGCAGCAATTCAATTACTAAATCTAAATCGCGTGTTGTTCTAGGGTCGCCATAGACAGAAGCGGCAACGCCTCCTGTAATATAATAAGAGACACCTAATGTTTCAAAAATTGGGTGCAACAGTCTAGCAATTTCGCTGGGGTCTTGCGTCCACATAGATGGCTCACTGGTGGGGGTTAAAATTGGCAACCACTTGCTACCTAATATCGATCGAGCAAATCGCTCTTTGTAGGTTGAGGGACAAGCTTTTTTCATCCCGCGCAAGCTAACAGTTTTTGCCCAACGATTTAATTTTGCCCCCATTTGCCACCGTTGGGAATTGGTGAGTTGCCGCAGTAGGTAAAAATCAATTGCATCAGCTTCAGGAGTTTTATCATCCGACTGGGGACGGTATCCAGGTTTGATGGATATTTTCGGTATGGATTGAATCATTTTGCTTGTTGATTTCCCTAATTTTATATCAATTCCACAGTTGGGACAAAGGGAGAGTTTGTCCGGTAATTGCCTCATGGAAGCCTTGCTGAAGCCCTTCGAGGACAGTTTCAGTGGGGTTATCATCTGGATCGATATCAGTGTCTTCCGGCACTAAGACAATAATCCGAACGTGTCTGTGGTTGACAAGGGTAAGGGGTCTATCTATACACAGCATCCCTCGATCGTCAATTGTTCCAGTGGTTTCGATCGCTTTCATAGTCTACTTTTTTTTCTGTAAATAACAGTGTTTCCAAGGATATCAAAGAACTCAATGGATCGTGAGATATGGAGTCAGAAACCCGGTTTCTTACAACATCTCGGTGAGAATGCCAAAATTATCGCAGAAACCCGGTTTCTGGGATTTGGGCTCTGTGCGCGGGGAGTCAGAAACCGGGTTTCTTCACCAAATTTCGGTGAGGATGCTTAAATTATGGCAGAAACCCGGTTTCTGGGATTGGGGGCGGAAACCCGGTTTCTTGGTTTCTTTCTATTCTTCAAAGGTTAAATGCTGGATTAATCGATCGCTAGTTGAATCTTCTAAAAAGTAACGATAAGCATCTGCTGACTGAAATTTCGCTCGCACTCCATCTATTTTAGGTAAATTTCCCTGGCGCAAATCAATATATTCTTGATAGCTAGAAAACTCCCAATTCTCGGCTTTTTCAACTATATTAGCAGAGACTGGGTTTAAGTGAATATAGCGAGTTAAGTGTAATAAATACTCTTCTGTCTCTACATGAATCGCCTGAAATCGTCCCTGAAACAATGAACCCACCCTTTGATAGCGTTTACTGATAGCCTTAACATAAGACAGAGTAAACGCCTGCATCAGCTTGGAAAAACGATCGGTTTTCAAGTAAACTAATAAATGATAGTGGTTTGGCATCAAACAATACGCAATAATATCGACACCATGATTAATCAGATGGTTTCTTAATTGGCGTAAAAAATAAATATAGTTTTCTCGCTCAAAAAAGATAAGCTGACGGTTATTGCCTCGGTTATAAATATGGTAGTAATTACCCGCTTGCAAGATAACTTGGCGACGTGGCATTTGGCAGATCGGATGGTACGTGTGCGACTCAGAAACCGGGTTTCTTCCTAAATCCGGCGTGAGATGCCAAAATTATCGCAGAAACCCGGTTTCTGGGATTTGGGCTCTGTGCGCGGGAGTCAGAAACCGGGTTTCTTCCTAAAATCTCGGCGATGATGCAGAAATTATCGCAGAAACCCGGTTTCTGGGATTTGGGCTCTGTGCGCGGGAGTCAGAAACCGGGTTTCTTCCTAAATCGGGCGTGAGATACCAAAATTATCGCAAAAACCCGGTTTCTGGGATTTGGGCTCTGTGCGCGGGAGTCAGAAACCGGGTTTCTTCCTAAAATCTCGGCGATGATGCAGAAATTATCGCAAAAACCCGGTTTCTTGGATTTACTAGCTGCCGCCAATCCGGGCGACATCGCGAGCATTTTCTTCAAACGCAGCCGTCAGCGCATCATCACCGCTTAAACCCGATGCGATCGCCCTTTCAATAGCCTGCAACACCCGCTTGTAATCCCTCGGCATCACCTTCACAAACACCGGCACCATCGAATCCCAATTTGCCAAAACCTTCGATGCTTTCGCACTTCCAGTTAAATCAAAGTGAGTCTGAATTAACTGCCGCAAATCGCTAATTTCCTCAACATCCTCCAATTTTTCCAAATCCACCATCGACATATTGCAGCGAGTAGCAAAATCCCCCGCTTCATCCAAAATGTAAGCGACGCCGCCACTCATACCCGCTGCAAAATTGCGCCCGGTTTCGCCCAAAACTACAACTTTGCCACCAGTCATGTACTCGCAACCGTGATCGCCCACACCTTCAACTACTGCGTTAACGCCGGAGTTACGCACCCCAAAACGTTCGCCCGCCATCCCTCGGATGAAAACCTCACCAGCAGTCGCGCCGTAAAGCACTACGTTACCGACAATCACGTTTTCTTCCGCGACAAAGGTGGAAGCGTGCGACGGATACAGGATAATCTTGCCGCCGCTGAGCCCCTTGCCCAAATAGTCGTTAGCTTCGCCTTCGAGTTCCAGGGTGACTCCCTTGGGCACGAATGCGCCAAAGCTTTGCCCAGCGCTGCCTTGGAAGTGCAGGTGCACCGTGTCATCCGGCAAACCTTCCCAGTTGCGCTTGGTGATTTCGTTGCCGAGAATTGTGCCGACAACGCGGTTGACATTGGTAATCGGCAGTTTGGCGTGGACTTTTTCGCCATTTTCGATCGCACCTTTGCACAAATCCAACAACACAGTCATGTCGAGGGACTTTTCCAAACCGTGATCCTGCGCCATCTGACAATAGCGCCCGACATCCGCGCCAACTTCCGGCTGATAAAGGATTTTCGAGAAATCCAAACCCTTAGCCTTCCAGTGTTCCACCGCTTGCTGAGGTTCCAAAACATCAGTGCGGCCAACCATTTCATTCAACGTGCGGAAGCCCAACTGCGCCATAATTTCCCGGACTTCCTGCGCGATGAAAGTCATAAAGTTTACCGTGTGATCGGGGTCGCCGGTAAAGTTTTTCCGCAGCAGTGGGTCTTGCGTTGCCACGCCCACGGGGCAAGTGTTCAGGTGGCAAACGCGCATCATGATGCAGCCCAATGTCACCAGCGGCGCGGTAGCAAAACCGAATTCCTCAGCGCCAAGCAAGGCAGCAATTACTACATCGCGGCCGGTTTTCATTTGACCGTCAGTTTCCACGACAATCCGGCTGCGGAGATTGTTGAGTACCAAAGTTTGGTGAGTTTCAGCCAGTCCCAATTCCCAAGGTAATCCCGCGTGTTTGATCGAAGTTTGCGGCGAAGCGCCGGTTCCGCCGTCGTAGCCGGAAATCAACACGACATCGGCGTGGGCTTTCGCAACCCCGGCCGCGATCGTCCCGACTCCCACTTCCGACACGAGTTTGACGCTAATCCGCGCTTCCCGGTTGGAATTTTTCAAGTCGTGAATCAATTCGGCCAAATCTTCGATCGAATAAATGTCGTGGTGAGGAGGAGGCGAAATCAAACCCACACCCGGAGTCGAGTTCCGCACCTTCGCAATCCACGGGTATACTTTTTTACCGGGCAACTGTCCGCCTTCACCGGGTTTCGCGCCTTGCGCCATCTTGATTTGCAGTTCCCGCGCTTGGGAAAGGTACAAGCTGGTAACGCCGAAACGCCCGGAAGCAACTTGTTTGATCGCGCTGTTTTTCGAGTCGCCGCGATCGTTCGTCCAAGTGTAGCGATCGGGATCTTCGCCGCCTTCACCGGTGTTCGATTTGCCACCAATGCGGTTCATCGCGATCGCCAGAGATTCGTGGGCTTCTTTAGAAATCGAACCGTAACTCATCGCCCCAGTTTTAAAGCGTTTGAGAATAGATTCGATCGGCTCAACTTCCTCAATGGGTATCGATTCCCGCTGTTTGAATTGCAACAAACCGCGCAAGGTAAAATGCTGCTGGTTTTGTTCGTTTACCAGCCCAGAATACTGTTTGAAAAGCGTATAACTGCCCTCGCGCACCGACTTTTGCAGCGCGTGAATTGTCTGCGGACTAAACAAGTGCGCCTCGCCTTCTTTCCGCCACTGATATTCGCCGCCGACATCGAGAGTATGTCCGCTGGCTGGGCGGTCTGGGAATGCGTGGGTATGGCGCAAAATAGCTTCTTGGGCGATGACTTCGAGGTCTACGCCTTCAATCCGGGAGGCTGTCCAAGCAAAGTATTTATCGACTACGGATTTGTTTAAGCCGATCGCCTCAAAAATCTGCGCGCCGCGATAACTTTGAATTGTAGAAATCCCAATTTTCGAGGCAACTTTCGTCACACCTTTTGTTGCGGCTTTGATGTAGTTTTTGCAAGCTGTTTTGTACTCGACATTTAGCAGCAATCCTTCGCGGATCGAATCGGCGATCGTCTCAAAGGCCAAATACGGATTAATCGCGCCGCAACCATATCCAATAAGTGTCGCAAAGTGGTGCACTTCGCGCGGTTCGCCGGATTCGAGCACGAGTCCCGCCCGCGTGCGCGTACCTTTACGGATCAAGTGGTGGTGCAGGCCCGCAACTGCCAGCAGCGCCGGAATTGGGGCTTTGTCTGGACTGATACCCCGATCGCTCAGAATGAGGATATTCACCCCGGAGGCGATCGCGCTGTCTGCTGCTGCAAAAACCTCTTCTAAGGCTTGTTCTAGACCTTTTACGCCGCTTTTGGGGTCAAACAAAATCGGCACGGTGACGGACTTGAAATTGCCCTCATTTACGTGTTGGAGCTTAGCTAATTCTTCATTGCTGAGAATTGGCGTTTTCAGTTCAATTAAATGACAGCTTTCGGGTTCTGGTTTGAGCAAATTGCGTTCAGCGCCGATCGTAGTTTCGGCAGAAGTTACAATTTCTTCGCGGATAGAATCGATCGGCGGATTGGTAACTTGAGCAAACAACTGCTGGAAGTATTCGTAAAGCAATTTTGGCCGATTGGAAAGCACCGCCAGCGGCGTATCCGCACCCATCGCGCCGACAGCTTCCACGCCATCTTTTGCCATCGGTGCTAACAGCAACCGCAGTTCTTCAAAGGTGTAGCCAAAGGCCATTTGGCGCTGCAATAATGTTTCGGGATGAGATTCTGCCAATGCCGGCGCATCTTTCAGTTTGGCGATTTCGACCATGTGCTGGTCGATCCACTGGCGGTACGGGTGTTCTGTGGCGATTTTGGTTTTAATTTCCTCGTCAGAGACGATGCGGCCTTCCTCGGTATTTACCAGGAACATCCGCCCCGGTTGCAAGCGACCTTTTGATACAATTCGTTCAGGGGCGATCGGCAAAACTCCGGCTTCCGATGCCATAATTACCAAGTCGTCTTTGGTAACGCAGTAGCGGGAAGGGCGCAAACCGTTGCGATCGAGCACGGCCCCGATCGATGTACCATCGGTAAATGCGATCGAAGCTGGGCCGTCCCAAGGTTCCATCAAGCAAGAATGGTATTCGTAGAAAGCTTTTTTCTCGTCACTCATGGACTCGTGGGCTGTCCAAGGTTCGGGAATCATCATCATGACAGCGTGCGGCAAAGAACGCCCGGCCAAAGTCAGCAATTCCAAAGCATTGTCAAAAATCGTCGAGTCGCTGCCTTCGATATTGATTAAATTGGGGATTTTCTTTAAGTCATCGCCGAATAGTTCCGACTCGAACAGCGATTGCCGCGCGTGCATCCAGTTAATGTTGCCGCGCATTGTGTTAATTTCGCCGTTGTGGGCGATGTAGCGGTAAGGGTGCGATCGTTCCCAACTCGGAAAAGTATTGGTGCTGAAGCGCGAGTGAACTAGGGCTAGAGCGCTTTCCATGTCTGGGTCGTGCAGTTCGGGATAGTAATCGCCGACTTGCACCGGCATTAACATACCCTTGTAGACGATCGTCCGGCACGAGAGAGTGGAATTGTACCAGTAGGGGTCTGTGTTAGTTCTGCGGATGGCGTTGTGAGCCCGTTTGCGGATGACGTACAGTTTCCGCTCGAAAGCCGCCTCGTCAATACCTGCGGCGCGCCGGAGGAACACTTGCTGCATGAAGGGTTCGCTAGATTTGGCGGTGTCGCCGAGGGACGAGTTGTCCGTGGGCACATCGCGCCAGCCCAGCACTTCCTGGCCTTCTTCTGCGGCGATTTCCTCAAAAATGCGTTTGCCGTTTTCCCGTTCAGTTCGATTTGGCGACGAGTAAATCGCGCCAACGCCGTACTCGCCGGCTTCGGGAAGTTCGATGTTTAGGGCCGCCGTTACTTTCTTGAGAAACTTGTGGGGCACCTGCATCAAAATCCCCGCCCCGTCTCCGGTGTTGGGTTCGCAGCCGCACGCGCCTCGGTGGTCGAGGTTCAGCAGGATTGTTAGTGCCTGCTCGACTATTTCGTGGGATTTGTTACCCTTCATGTGTACGATGAATCCGACTCCGCAAGCGTCGTGCTCGAACTGCGGATCGTACAAGCCTTGTTTTTGTGGCAGTCCGTTGCTGTTCATTTTGATGTGTCTCTCAAAGTGGTGAAAAGATGTTGATCTAGAGTAGATGGTGGGATGCCGATCGATCTAGTATCATGTATTATATGTGGATCTACTCAATTAGGTAGAGTTACCAAAAAATCCCAGCTTTTTATATTCGAGTAAAAAAATAGTTAAAGCCGATCACTTAACTATGGAACCCGGAGGTCTAAATATTTATGCTTAAAGACTCTTCAATTATGTGAATTATTAAACCGCAGAGGCCGCAGAGAGCGCAGAGGAAGAGAGATGAGTAATTCCGATACCAACTCACATCTTGCACCATTGTTAATAAGCTTTTCAAGGGCGGGCAAGATGCCTGTTCCACAAAATTTACTCTCTGTGGAACAGGCCGGAAAGCCTGTTCTTGAGAAATGAGTTTATAGCATTGTTAATGCGACTGTATCCTCAGCGTCTGGGTGACATTCTCCACCAGCATTTTGCCTTCTCATCCGCGATGAACCTTTCTGAAAAATTGCAAAAAGTCGATCGACTCAAAGCCTGGTTGGATAGCTTTCGTCCGCTTTCTCCCACGCTGGTTGCAGAATTGAAAAAACTCTACGATGTTCGGTTTACTTATCACTGCTTCACAGAACTTAGCCAAACTTATTCAAGTCTAACTATTCAACCAGGTTTCATCCCAGAGGGTCTCTAACCAGATGCTAGAATTTTTGCAGCAGCAGTCTCAAGAGCTGGATTAGGATTCACCTTTAATCAATATTCAAGAACCAGCGCCCTTTCTATGAAGATTTGATGTAGATTGGGGCGATCGAACCCATAACAGGTGACAACAGCTATGTTGGTTTTGCTATGGTTGTTAAGGCAGGTCGATCGGGCTGAGCGCAACTCTTGCAAAACTCTACAGTCGGCTAACCAGTGCCCGCAGGTGGGCTTCGGTTTTAACTATAGATTAGTTAATCTCAAAAAACAACGTCGTTTACCAAAGGATTCAGCAAGCAATCCTCAAGGAGTGAAAATCATGGTTCAGATTCAAGAAATTTCTCAAGTATCTACCCTGCACGCACCTGCAGCACCCAACGGAGTAGCCGCTACAGAATTGCGGCCTTGGGGCTCATTTACGACTCTAGAAGAAGGCCCAGGATATAAAATTAAGCGGATCGAAGTTAAGTCTGGACACCGCCTCAGCCTGCAAATGCACCACCACCGCAGCGAACACTGGATTGTGGTTTCAGGTACTGCAAAAGTTACTTGTGGCGAAACTGAACAAGTTCTGTTTACCAATCAGTCTACCTACGTTCCTCAGTGCATTTCTCACCGCCTGGAAAATCCGGGAGTTATCCCTCTGGTTTTAATTGAGGTGCAGAATGGCGAATATCTCGGAGAAGATGATATTGTACGCTTTCAAGACGATTATGCCCGTACAGAAAAGGCTAAGTAACTCAAGTTGCTAAAAATATAGGGGTAAGGTGCGCTGCGGCGCACTTTACATTCTCTGGGTAAGGTGCAAGGCTAGGCGCACTCTACATTTTCAAAACTCAACATTACTTCCCAAATTACCAATTACAAATTACCAATTACTCATAATGATTCATCTGAGCAAAACAGCAGCAACAGAAGTAACGCGCCTCAAGTCGAAGCATCCGAACCCCAATGCTTTATTTCGTCTGGGCGTGGAATCGAGCGGCTGCTCCGGTTTGTCTTATACAATGGCATTTGACGATGGGCCAGCCCCAGAAGACGCTGTATGCGAGTCGGAGGGGATTGAAGTTGCGATCGACCCCCAGCACTTAAAATATCTCAATGAGCTCACCTTGGATTATTCAGAAGACTTGATGGGCGGAGGTTTCCGATTTCACAATCCCAATGCCGCTCAAAGCTGTAGCTGTGGCAACTCCTTTTCTGCTAAGGAATAACCAACCTGTAGGGTGCGTCAATCGATTTTAGATTTTAGATTTTAGATTTTAGAGGCGACCCCACGGATAAATGCGGGGGCTTGAGGATTTGCGATTTGCGATTTTGGATTGATTCCACGGATAAATCACGTGGCGGGTACCATCAAGAAATTCTTGGTCAGTTGCAGATAATTCTTCAATTCTAAAATCTAAAATAGATTGACGCACCTGACACAATAAGCAATAACCAATATGATTTATAGTGCGTCAGTTGCAGATAATTATAAAATTTAAAATCTAAAATTTAAAACTTAAAATCTAAAATCTAAAATCTAAAATCGTATGATGACACTCAAAGACTTAGAAAAAGTCCAAAAAACCTTCAAAGAAGCCGGTCAAGACTACCAAGTTGAACTAGAAAGCGGGAGGATTATCATTGTGGGCCCGTCAGACATTGTATCTAGTGAAATTGGCATTCGGTTGAGTGCCTTTCTCTTCGTTTGGGTGAATCCCCGCCGTTTGGGTCGAGTTTTTGACTCCGCAGGCGGCTTTATCTTACCTGATGCTAACCTTACAGCACCTGATGTTTCTTTTGTCCGAGCCGCACGTCTCAGGCAAAGTCCCCGTTATTTCGGAGAATTAGTCCCAGATTTAGTAGTAGAAATTAAATCACAGAGCGATCGCATTAAACCGCTAGAAAAAAAGATTCAGAATTTCCTAGAACTCGGAGCGCAAGTAGGAATTTTGATCGATCCAGATGAAGAAACTGTAACAGTTTATCGTCAGGAAGGTGAACCGATTGTGTTGGGAAATGAAGATATTTTGACAGTCCCCGAACTTTTCCCTGGTTGGGAATTGCCAATTGCTGAACTGTGGCCGCCAATTTTTACTGAAGCAGAAACTCAAACTGAAGCCTAATAAAGTTTATGCAGATTTTACATAGCCAGAAATGCGAAAAACCTCTCTTCTCTTCCTCTGTGTCCTCTGCGCTCTCTGCGGTTAAATAATTCCTATGCAACCGTAAACGATATCAGTGCAATGGAAAAGCTTTCAATCAAGCTGGCGTACCGAGAATAATCCACTGCATTAACTGCTCCCACTCTGGAGATTGAGCTAACAAATCTGCATCGAATTCATTTCCCGCATCCTGCGAAAACTCGGCGAAAGCTTCCGCCCAATTAATTACCGTTTCCACAGGCAAATAAGGCGTATAATTCCAAGAACGCTGCAAAAACTCTACCATCTCAACAGAATGACCGGTGCGGTACAAATACCAAGCAATCCAAACTAAGGTACTGTACTTGATTTGCTTTTCCAACAAACGTATTTTATCCGGCAATTCGGGGCGGGCAAAAAAATTGTCCATGACTGCGGCGAGGGATTTAGCCTGCGGTAAACCTTTGTACATGGCGCTTTGTTCGTGCTGGCGGTAGCAAACAGTTACTTGCTGCAACCACTCTGCTTCGCATCCCATTAAGGCTAAACGCAGCACTAAATCTGTATCTTCCGCCGGGGGAAATCGAGGATCAAATCCGCCGGCGCGCTCTAACCAGTGACGGCGAAATACCATCGCGCTGGGTAATACTGGTTTCCACCGCAGCCACATTTCTAAGTCTAATTTAGGGACATTTTGCCAGGGTTTGACATCTTTTAGCGGTTCGCCTATACTATTAACTAGACGCCAGCCGCTGTGAACTATTCCTAGATGTGGTTTCGCTGCAAATACAGCCATTTGTGCTGCTAATTTGTCGGGAAAAAAGTAGTCGTCAGCATCGAGAAAGGCGATAAATTCTCCTCGCGCTAGCTCGATGCCGTGATTTCTGGCAATCGAAACTCCTCGATTTTGTTGGTAAATGTAGCGAATTCGATCGCCATATTTCTCTAAAACTAATCTAGTGTCATCTTTGGAACCGTCGTCTATGACAATAATTTCCCAGTTAGTATAGGTTTGGTGCAGAACGCTATCTACGGCTTGGCCGACGTAAGCAGCACAGTTGTAAGCCGGAATTACTACGCTTACCTGCGGGGTGCGATCGATCGTAACATTACTCATAATTAATTATCTTAAATTCGATTGCGTCTTTATTTTACAATGAGTGTAGGGTGCGTCAGTTCCTGACGCACCCAGCAAGGGGTTATTGTGTTCATTAATTTTGGTTCAAGAATTTGCCAAGGTAAGTTGGTGCGAGTTCAGTAAATCATGGGGGCGAATAGCTGAATGGTAGCGATCGCCTTTTACCTTCAAATACTTGTCAACTATTTGCAAAACCTGTTCGGGATTGGCTGGCTTCCTCAAAAAATCGGAAGCACCTGTCAATTTCGCTCGCGTGCGGTCAATTATACTGTCTTGACTGGTCAAAAACACGATCGGAGTTTCCCGAAAAGCGGGTGTCTTTCGCAAAAAATTGCACAAAGCAAAGCCACTTGTCTTCGGCATCACCACGTCCATAAAAATTAAAGCAGGCTTTTGTTTGGCGAGGAGGCCCACTCCCTGCATGGGATCTTGAATTTTTAGGACTCGATACCCTTCCGGCAATAAAATTTGCTCTAAAAATTCGCATACTGTCGGACTGTCATCGATACAGGCAATCAAAGGGCGACCCGGCCCTGCGATCGCCGCCGCCAGGCGCCACTGTTCTATAGGCGACGGCAAGTCTGGTACTGTTCGGAAATTTACTAAACCCTGCTTGATGTAATTAACTAAAGCGCGAGTTGCCACTGTCACGCACTGCTTTTTCTTAAATGCAATATCCCAAAGAGTATTCTCGCCGTTGAATACGTTACCCAAAGCGATCAAAGAATTAGAACTAAATCGATTTTGCTGCAACTGGGCCGACGGTTTTAAAAGCGGTGCTTGTTCTGGATCTACAAGCCACAAACCCATTGCTTTCCACTTTTGCCAAATTTCTTCTGTACAACACAGAATTTTTTCTACTTCTGTTAAAGACAGCAGCAAAGAAGAGGTAATGGTAGAAAAATATTTCTGGGAGGGACGCCACTCCCGGCGCAAACCCGATTGACCGATCAGAGCAAATAACACTTCCGAAAGGCTGGTGTGGACGATCGCCCTAGCTTGTTCCAGACTCATTTCGCTGGCTGCTATCCCTCGCTGAAGCAGTTGATATTCCCACAGTTCTCCAGCATTGAGGTCTCTGAGATCCACTTGAAAGTTTCGACAGTGTTGCCCGATCGCCCTGTACCAGCGTCTCGCTCTGTGCGATCCTCCCGTGGCATACACCAAACTACCCTGAAAAAAGTAAAGTTGCCACTGTTGTTCCCCTTGCTCTAACACCAGTTTCCCCGTTGCTTGTTTCTGGCTGAGTACAGCCAGAGTATGGGACAACATTTTGTATCCGATTGCGGTAGCAGACATATCAACTCGCATCCCCTGTACTCTGTTTGTACCATTATATAGCTGCTGAGTTTTGAAAGATAACAGTAATTTTACTGAATTTGGGTTAAAAAACACCACTAATTGTGAGAATTTAACCCTCTTAGGGACTGATTCCCCCCAGGAGTTTTAGCCATGAGGATGTAACGGCTATTTGCCCTATTAACTAATCACTAAAATCGGGATTCTAACTAATAACTAATTGCCTTCGCTATCTGCAGGAGGTACTGGATCGTAACCCCCTGGATGAAAAGGATGACAGCGCAAAATCCGCTTAACTGCCATTGAGCTGCCACGGGCCGGCCCAAATCTTTCTATTGCTTCGATCGCGTATTGCGAACAAGTGGGCTGAAATCTACAGGCGTTAGGCAGGTAAGGAGAAATTCCCATTTTGTAGCCTCGGATTAATCCGACCAGCAATATTTTCACAATTTTTACCTCAGCGATTGATTAGATTAATAGGCCAATCTCGTCCGGTATCGCTGTAAGCTAGGTGCATCGAGAGCATTCCCAGCGGTTAGAGTTCCGCCAACTTTTTCTGTACCAATTATACCTTTTTTCATTATTATTTTAGATACTTAAAGCACAATTTGAGGAGATAATATGGTACTTGTCTCTGAGTTGGCTACTTGACCGATACCTAAAAAATTACCGTCTCGATCGTACACCTGCAAGGGATAGGGATGTTCGGGTATTGGGTTGTGGGGGGGATGGTTGCTACTTTCCTCATAGGGATCGATCGACGTTTCGGGAATCGGGAGGCGCTGTCCTTGAAACCAGCGTTTGGTATATTCAGGGGAAAGGACGATCGCACCTAAATGTCCCAAAACCGCCGATGGCAAAATCGGGCAAAATTTATTCTCCTGCAATTGCAGTTCTAATTCTTCAAAACTCAGACTTTGGTCGATCGAGAAACCGCTACTTTCGGTGCGAGTCAAACAAGCCAAAGTACCGCCTGTATTCAACAGTGCACCCAAATCCCGTGCGATCGCCCGAATGTAAGTACCCGCCCCGCAGGCGATCGACAAATCCAATTCAGGAAAATCCCCCGGCCGCCAATCCAAGATTTCCAGCCGAAAAACCTCGACCTTCCTAGCAGCAACTTCCACAGTTTCGCCTTTTCTAGCTAACTCATAAAGGCGTTTTCCTCCCACCTGAACCGCACTAAAACTCGGCGGAAATTGATCGATTTTTCCTAGGAAATTTGGGAGTGCAGCTTGGACTTGTTCCAAACTCAACTCTGGCACCGGTCGAGAATGGATAATTTCTCCTTCTAAATCGTCAGTAGCAGTAGTTAAGCCAAACCGAATCGTGCCTCGGTAAGCTTTATTGTGTTGGAGATATTGCAGCAGTCTGGTTGCTTTGCCCAGGGCGATCGGCAAAACGCCAGTCACAGCAGGATCGAGGGTTCCTCCGTGTCCGACTCGCTTGAGTTTCAATAGCCGGCGCACTCGCCCCACGCAGTCGTGAGATGTCATGCCCGCAGGTTTGTTGAGATTGAGAAAACCGTCAGTAGTCATTAGGAAGTTCGGCAACGGATTTTGTAACGGATGTAACGGATATAACGGATGTCAGGAAGAGGGAAGATGGAAGATGAAAAGTTTTGAGTTTGCTTTTTTTCGCATCGCGAAAGCTAACGTTACTTGCAACGCAAAAGCGGTTTTTAGTTAACAAGTTAAACATTGAAAACTTAAAACTACAAAGTACCCGCCAGCCCAATTATCAATTCTCAATTCCCCATTCCCAATTAAAGAATAAAGTCGGCCTGACTGATAGAAGTGCGGGCAACTCCGAATAAAGTAGCCAGAGTTTCCTTGGTGCTTGTAAGCTGAATAATTGTACTGGGCGAAGTTCCTGCCCCAGCGGAAATGGTGATTTCGCCAAAAGTAAGGCCGGCAGTCAAGCGAATTCGATCCGTACCATCAGTAAAATCTGTAATCACATCCCCGTCTGCCAAACGCCCGATCGCAAAAGTATCGTTTCCGGTGCCGCCAGTTAAAGTATCTCGGCCACGATCGCCCGATAAACAGTCATTGCCGATGCCACCAAACAGCGAGTCATCGCCGGCACCCCCAAAAAGCGAGTCATCGCCCGCGCCTCCCAACAAAGTATCGGTGTCTTGGTTGCCAAACAGCAAATCATTGCCAACGTCGCCCAGCATTGAGTCAGAACCTTTGCCGCCGTAGAAAGTATCGTCGCCGGCGCCGCCCAAAACGCTGTCGCGGCCCGCACCGCCGAACAGCAAATCATCGCCAACGTCCCCCAGCAGTGAGTCATCGCCGTCGCCGCCGTAGAGGGAATCGTCTCCGCCTAAGCCGAAAATGCTGTCAGGGCCACCCAAACCAAATATCAAGTTAGCGCCCGCACTACCTCTGAGGGAGTCGGGGCCGCTGGTGCCGCGAGTGCCACCAGCGGCCCCTCCGGGACGGGTACCGCCGCCGGTGGGGGTTGGGGTTGTGACGGGAATTGGTACAAGTGGCACTGCTGATGGCATGATTCTGAAGATGGGTAGAAATTTGCAATTCTAACTTAACTTAAAACCGGAAGTTATAAGCTCGCCAACCGCCGAGATGAGAAATATCGATCGCATCCGCCACAGCATAAGGTTCGCACAAAAAGCCCTGCACCGTCGAGCCGTCCTCCAACACCAGCGTACCAATTCCCAGCGGCGGGGGAATTTTAGCGACAAATCCGCCGAAAGCGGCGATCGACAACTCCCAAACTTCCACCTCGATCGCGCTACCGCCCTCTATCTGACGCACCAATCCCGGCTTGCCCAGAGCAGTACCCGTCAAAGCGTACAGCTTGTAAATCGGGCTGGTACGGCAGGCGCGAACCAAAATGCCTCCGAGCTCGATTAGTTGATAATTCAGCGGCTCACCGCTCAAATGAGCGCCAACCACGGCTATTTTGACTCGTTCTTCTGAGTCAGATTTGGCTGCGATAACGGGTTCCGGGACGGTGGGCAGCGGCAGACCGGTTGCGCCCAAAGTTCCCCCCAAGCTAGCGTGGAAAGCAGAGCCCAAATGGCAGAGCGATAAATCGTGCCACGCAGGAGCCATCAGTGTCAATCCTGCGGGCAATCCGCTGCTTTGAAACCCGCTGGGAACTGCGATCGCGCACAAATCGAGCAAGTTCGCAAAGTTCGTGTAGCGGCCGAGATTGGTGTTGAGCGCGATCGGCTCGGCTGCAACTTCTGCCACAGTATAAATCGTACCTGTCGTGGGAACCGCCAACACATCCATTGACTCCCACTGAATTTCTGCAAGCTGGCGGAGTTCGGCCAACCGGTACGACGCGCGGTAGGCTGCGACGGCATCGTAGCGTTTGCCGCCACTGATAATTTCGTAGACGATCGGATCTATATCCTCTGGGTGCGCGTCGAGGAAATCACCGATCGCGGCCAACCTTTCTGCTACCCAAGGCCCGCCGTAGAGCAGTTCGGCAGCATCCGCAAAGGGTTTGAAGTCAATAGGTGCGATCGTGCAGCCCAATGATTGCAAGCGCGCGATCGACTCTCGGTAGCGCTGTTCGGCTTCTGCATTCCCGAAAAATTCGAGTTCGCCGTCTGCGGGAATTCCCACCCGCAAGCGGGATAAATCCGGCAAAACTTTCGTTTCAGGGCGACGAGAAAACGCATCCTCAGCGTCAAAACCGCTGGCTGCTTGCAGCACGGAGGCCGCATCCGCACAGGTGAGAGCGAACACAGAAACGCAATCGAGCGATCGCACTGCCGGTAGCAAGCCGCGAGTGCCGATCGATCCGCAACTTGGCTTCAGCCCGACAATGTTGGTAAAAGCAGCGGGAACCCGCCCCGATCCTGCGGTATCGGTACCCAGAGCAAAACTCACCAATCCGGCGGAGACTGCTGCTGCGGAACCGGAACTCGATCCGCCCGGAATGTAGCGCCGATCGAAGGGATTGCGACAAACTCCATAAGGTGTGCGGGTTCCGACTAATCCTGTGGCAAATTGATCCATGTTTGTTTTGCCGATCGCGATCGCACCTGCCGCGCACAGGCGCTCTACGACTGCGGACGATCGCGCTGGAGTGCGAGCAAACGCAGGACATCCCGCCGTAGTCGGAACGCCCGCCCAATCGAGATTATCTTTGATCGCAAAAGGTATTCCGTAGAGTGGTAGCTGCTGCGGATCTAGGTTTTCCAAGGCTTTGGCGCGTTCGAGGGTTTCCGCCTCCGGTGCTAAATAAATCCATACTGCCGGATCTGCATAGCGTTCGATCCGATCGTACACGCTGGCGATCGCATCTGCAGGCGCGATCGAGCCGGTGCGGTAGCGATCGAGCAGCGAATGAATGTCGAGACTGTTGCTGTAGTTAAATTTTTCCATAGTGCACGGTCAGTCGATTTTAGATTTTAGATTTTAGATTTTAGATTGAAGATTTGACTTCATATCATTTCTGGTTATATGAGGATGATTTAACCGCAGAGAACGCAGAGAACGCAGAGGGAGATCCCAGAGAGATGAATAATTCCAATGCTAACGGATTTGACTTCACAGGCTGTGTTAGGCGATCGTTATTACAACAAATAGAATGTTAGTTTACCGCATTGTCGATCGTACTCGCATCCAGTCTAGGACTCGAAGTATTTCTCAAGAAATCTTCAACCATGACCTTGCTGGTTTCGTCTTTTTGTGCAGATAAACTTCGCGATCGACAATCGCCCCATCTCATTGCCCGGTTTAATCTTCCAAAAATTTTAATTTTACTTCGAGAAAAACGGTTTTTTGTAACATTTTACACATTTTCGCATCAAGTTTGCTGTTAGGGTTTGAAACGTAGCAATCTAGTAAGATTGCACGCTACAGTATGCTTATCTTTAAAAAAAGTAAGTGAATTGCAGCAATCAACAGTCTAGGATAAATCCCTGAGTCCGCCAGGGAATGAATTCCCTGTCTAATAGTTAAAGTCCTCTGAAGAGGACTAATGAGTTTAAAATTTTTATTAGTCCTCTTCAGAGGACTTTAGCTTTGAGACAGGGGTTTCAACCCCTGTCGGACTAGGGGTTTAACGTGGAAAGTTGAAATCAATTGGCTTTTGGAGTGTCCCTACAAGGGCTAGGTACCTTACCTGAAAAGTGCTGTATACAGACAAAAACCGAAAAAATTTAACCGCTTCTAGGGTTCCGATTTGAATCAGTTTCTAACTCTGTTTAGAAAGTTCAAGTGCTGGTCCGAGAGAAGCAGACTGGTTGCCCCAATATTTTAATTTTAGGGAAACACTAGCCAGTTACACGGCGGGATAAAAGCCCGGGAGAAACGCGATCGGTCAGCAAGACTCGGTTCGTTAGCTCTCGGGCTTTATCCTTGTATATCAGGGGGGTTTGCGGCAGCTAAGGAAGCCAAAGAAGGTGCAAAAGCTCGATCGACATATTCACCTCTAACCAGCAACCAGAATATGCTATGAATATCCGATATTGCTCCCCAAAAATAACGCGATCGCCCTTGTCCTACTGCGCCCTATTTTTCATCACCTTGTTTTTTGCTGTCGGCTGCGTCAACCCGGCAATTTATATCAAAACCACGACAGAAAGTGAAGCAGCTTCTTCAGTAAGTGCTAACGCAGTTCGCCTCGGATTCAGCGCGTGGCCCGGCTGGTTTCCTTGGCAAATTGCCAAAGAACAAAAGATATTTGAAGCTAACAATGTTGCTGTAGACTTAAAATGGTTTGACGGCTACTTAGAATCGATCAGCACCCTCACAGCAGGACAGATAGATGCTAACAGCCAAACCCTCGGCGATACAGTAAACTCTATATCAGGCGGCGCCGACCAAGTAATTGTTTTAGTCAACGACAACTCGACAGGAAATGACAAAGTGATTGTCGCCGAAGGCATCAATTCCGTTGCCGATTTAAAAGGCAAAAAAGTTGCCGCAGAGGAGGGTACTGTCGATCACTTTCTATTGCTGTTAGGGCTGAGAAAAGCAGGTTTATCAGTGCAAGATATTCAATTTGTACCGCTGGAAACCGGCAAAGCTGCGGCGGCTTTCGTCGGAGGACAAGTCGATGCGGTGGCAGTATTTGCGCCGTTTACCACCCAGGCATTAAAGCGAAAAAACAGCAAGGAACTGTTTAGTTCCAAAGATTTTCCGGGGGCGATTTCTGACCACTTGGTATTCACCCGAAAGTTTATCGGCGAACACCCCGATCGAGTGCAAGCCCTGGTCAATTCATGGTTTGCAACATTGGAATACATGAAAGCCAATCAAGAGAAATCTTACGAGATTCTCGCCAACCGCGCCGGAGTTAGCGTTGAGGAATATAAAGAATATGAAAACGGCACTCAGATATTTACGATAGAGGAAAACTTGAAAGCCTTTCAACCGGGAAATGACATGACATCATTGCAGTTTGCGGCGGCCGAAATGACTAAATTTCTTGTAGATGTAAATTTAGCAAAAACCCAACCAGATATCAGTACATTATTTGACGATCGCTTTATCAAAGCTTATGCCGAAGGTAAAAGCTAGGAGGCAAAATTTACGATTTTGCAGACACAACAAAGTTTCCACCTTATTATTTATACCAAAAAGCTACTAAAATTACTCGCTCAATCATTCCGCAATTAAATCATGCCACCAAATCCCGATCCTCGATCGATCCAATCCCACCTCAAGCAAAAAAGCCTAAATCCCACCGTTTTCTGGCGGATTGCGGAAGAGATACCACAACCCCTCAATATTGGGTTAACGGTGACATCGATCGCACTGCCGCTGCTGCTGTGGTGGCTAGTAACAACCTTCGCCGATGTAGACCCCAAATTTTTGCCTTCCCCCGGCAAAGTTTTAGAGGCATTTGGTAGGCTGTGGAACACTCGCGAACTTTTGAAAGACACGGTAGCGAGTTTGTGGCGGGTGGGAGTGGGCTTTCTGTTCGCCTTGGTTTTTTCCATACCAATTGGTGTGCTGATGGGCAGTTTTGCCAGTATTCGCGCCTTGCTAGAACCCATGTTCGGCTTGATGCGATATATGCCCGCACCAGCGTTCATTCCCCTGCTAATTCTCTACTTGGGAATCGGCGAAGAACCCAAAATAATGCTGATATTTATCGGCGTATTTTTCTTCAATTCGCTGATGGTGATGGATACAGTCAAGTTTGTTCCCAAAGACTTGATAGAATCTACTTATATGTTGGGCGGGAATCGCTGGGAAATCCTCACTCAAGTTATTTTTCCCCACGTTTTGCCGGGAATTCTTGATGCTAGCCGCATCAACTTGGCTGCGGCTTGGCAATTGGTAATCGTCTCGGAATTGATTGCGGCAACCGAAGGCTTGGGCCGCCGGATCAGCGTCGCAGGTCGATTTCTCCGAACCGATGAAATTTTTGTGGGGCTGATTGTCATTGGGGCGATCGGACTGACTTTTGACTTGCTTTTTCAATATCTGCTGCGGGTTTCTTGTAAATGGTCAAGTCAGAAACAGTAAGCAGATCGGGACTTACGCATGGGGCTCAGAAACCGGGTTTTTTTTACGAAAATACACAGCTTGCAGCCCGCATATTAGGTAAAAAACCCGGTTTCTTTGTCGGAGTGCGTAAGTCCTGCAGAGGTTAAAAAGCAGAATGGTGTCATTTTTTTACTTACAATACAGAGGATAAACTCATGTTTCTACAAATCAACAACCTGCACAAAAACTTTGAAACAAAAAAGGGTAAATTAGTTGTCCTCAAGGACATCAATATGACCATCAAGCAAGGCGAATTTATCTGCGCGGTAGGCGCATCCGGTTCTGGCAAATCTACTCTGTTGAGGCAGATTGCGGGATTGGACAAGCCGACAACAGGGGAAGTGAAAATTGATGGGAAAGAAGTTGTTTCGCCTGGGCCCGATCGAGGTATGGTATTTCAGCATTACACTCTTTATCCTTGGATGAACGTGCAGGAAAATGCTGAGTTTGGCCTTAAACTTCAAGGCGTTTCCAAGAAAAAGCGGCGCGAACAAGCTAGCTATTATTTGAATGTGGTAGGATTGACGCAGTTTGCTTCGTCGCTGCCGAAGGAATTGTCGGGGGGGATGAAACAGCGGGTGGCGATCGCCCGCGCCCTCGCTTCTGAACCTAAAGTGTTATTAATGGATGAACCTTTCGGCGCATTGGATATCCACACTAAAGAATCGATGCACGAATTCATGCTCGATTTGTGGCGCCGCACTCAGATTACAATCTTTATGATTACCCACGATGTCGAAGAAGCGGTGTTTCTTTCCAATCGGATTTATGCTTTGGGTGCTCGTCCCGGTACAGTGAGAAAGGAAATGTCGATTAATTTGCCCGATCGCACTCCCAGCATTAAACGCCACGCCAAATTCCACGATTACCGCGACGAACTCATGGATTTGATGCGGAAACACGGACAGGAAGCAGTTGCAATGGCTGCTTAAATAGAAATAGGTTTGCAGTTGCACTTTTACTCTTTGTGGAACAGGCATCTTGCCTGTTCTGGCGGGCTAGAAGCCCAACCCCTACTCCCCACAAAAAAATTCAATTTTATTGTGGAACAGGCATCTTGCCTGTTCGGGCGGGCAGGATGCCCACCCCACAAAGACTAAATTTTCTTGTGGAACAGGCATCTTGCCTGTTATTGAGAATGGTGCAAAATATCAGTGTAGATAAATATTACTTTGGGAGAGGGTGAGTTTTGCCACTACAAAATACTATTGTTTTGTTTCCCTCACCCCCCCCAAAATACATCAAGAGGAACTTATGGTGCAACTATCATCGATCGACACAAATTCACAAATTGATTCAGACCTCGTATTAATGCAAGAAACCGTACCGGGCGGCGCGTACTGGTCGGGAGTCATCAAGCGGGGAAACACCCTGCGAATCACCGATTTAGAAGGCTCTCGCGGCGTTTCCATGCTGTGCTACAACGCCGACAATGCGATCGAACGTTTCAACGCAGCAGACACCGCCAAAATTCAATTCAATGCCTTTCTCAAACAAGGCATGGTGATCTACACAGACATGGGGCGCATCCTATTTTCCATCACCCAAGACACCTCCGGCTGTCACGATTTGCTAGGAGGATGCAGCAACGCCATTAGCAATGCCAAAAAATACGGCGAAGGAGACTGGAAAAACTCCCGCGACAACTTCCTCAAAGCCCTAACTCGGTGGGGATTGGGCAAAAAAGATATCATGCCCAACCTCAACTTATTTACTCGCATTGCCGTCAAACCAGACGGCACGATGGAGTATCGCGAAGGCTGCGAGAAACCCGGTAGTTTTATCGATTTGCGAGCCGAAATGAACGTATTGACAATTATCTCTAACTGTCCCCACATCCTGCATCCGGGTTCAATTTACGATCCAAAACCCATCCAAATTCAGATTGTGAAATCCCCCGCACCCGCACCAGACGACTTGTGCCGCACCGCCAACCCGGAAGCAGTGCGCGGCTTCATCAACACCGATGCTTTGTTCGTGCAATAAACCCGATTCCAGCACTCAATCTTGTCCGCACCAATCGGCGGTAAAAAATTCTGCTATTCCATCACAAAAAGTGAACCATGACTGCAACTACCCAACAACTTCTCGATCCAAAAACTGCAATTTATAACGAAGTTTTACCCGCCAGACATCCCTGGTCTCGTGTCATCAAAAAAGGACAGATTCTTCGTATTGTAGATTTAGGCGGAAATCAAGCAGTAGATTTTTTAGTTTACAATGCCGATGACCCTTCCGAACGCTACAGCGCCCCCGATACGATCGTCAATCAAGGCAACATCTTTGTCACTACAAACAGCCAACTCATTTCCAACGAAGGGCGAGCCATGATGACCATAATTGCTGACTCCTGCGGGCGCCACGATACCTCCGGCGGCGCCTGTAGCTGCGAGAGCAATTCGGTGCGGTTTGGACTAGATAAAAAATACCAGCACGCCTGTGTTGAAAATTTCCTTGCCGCAATTCTTCCCTACGGTTTGGGTAAGCGAGATTTAGTCAGCAATATCAACTTTTTTATGAATGTTCCGGTTAGCGAAGATGGCACGCTTGAAATTGTTGACGGCATCTCCGATCCGGGAAGTACAGTTGATTTGCGAGCCGAAATGAACGCGCTTGTTGCTATTTCTAACTGCCCGCAAATGAACAATCCTTGCAATGCTTACAATCCTACGCCGATTCAGTTGATTGTTTGGGATTCTGTGTAATCTGAAAATATCTAATTTCTGAACCCCCGCCCCAAGTCCAAGAAACCGGGTTTCTGCGATGATTTTTGTATCCTCACCCAGATTTAGGAAGAAACCCGGTTTCTGAACCCCTGCCCCAAGTCCAAAAAACCGGGTTTCTGCGATGATTTTTGTATCCTCACCCAGATTTAGGAAGAAACCCGGTTTCTGAACCCCTGCCCCAAGTCCAAAAAACCGGGTTTCTGCGATGATTTTTGTATCCTCACCAAGATTTAGGAAAAAACCCGGTTTCTGAACCCCTGCCATTAGCAATTCCCAATTCCCAATTCCCTAAATGTTTAACAAAGTTTTGATTGCAAATCGCGGTGAAATTGCCTGCCGAATTATCCGCACACTCGATCGCCTCGGAATTGCTTCGGTAGCAGTATATTCTGAAGCCGACGCCCATGCCAAGCACGTTTTCGCCGCCAGCGAAGCTGTTTGTATCGGTGCAGCCGCCGCAGCCGAGAGTTATTTGCGGTTCGATCGCATTCTCGAAGTTGCGCGCCAAACAAAAGCTCAAGCTATCCATCCGGGTTACGGCTTTTTGAGCGAAAATGCTGAATTTGCCGAAGCTTGTGCAAGCGAAAATATTGCATTTATCGGCCCGACTCCGACTCAGTTGCGCTGCTTTGGATTGAAGCACACCGCGCGGGAAATAGCCGCTGCAAATCAAGTGCCGCTAACTCCCGGAAGCGAACTTTTAGCCTGTTTGGAGGATGCCCAAAAAGCGGCTGGGGCGATCGGCTATCCGGTGATGCTCAAAAGTACCGCAGGCGGCGGTGGTATCGGTTTGCAGGCTTGTTTTGGCGATCGAGATTTGGCAGAAGCCTTTGAAAAAGTACAGCGTTTGAGTCAAAGCAATTTTAAACAAAGCGGCGTTTTTTTAGAGAAATACATTCAAACAGCCAGACACATTGAAGTCCAAATCTTTGGAGATGGCAAAGGAAACGTCATAGCCTTGGGCGAACGAGATTGTTCGGTGCAGCGGCGCAATCAAAAAGTAATTGAAGAAACCCCCGCCCCTGCTATTAGCGACGAACAGCGAAATCTGTTGTACAGTGCAGCAGTGCGGCTGGGAAAAGCGGTAAATTACCAGTCAGCCGGTACTGTTGAATTTGTATTTGATGTCGATGCGAAACAGTTTTATTTTTTGGAAGTCAACACGCGCCTGCAAGTTGAACACGGCGTTACTGAAGCTGTCAACAACATCGACCTCGTTGAGTGGATGGTAAAACAGGCTTCGGGAGATTTGTTCCCCCTGGAAGAGTACCGCTATCAACCGCAGGGCCACTCAATTGAGGTGCGAATTTATGCGGAAGATGCCGGCAAGAATTTTCAGCCGAGTTCCGGGTTGCTGAATCAAGTTGCGTTTCCCGAAAACGTCCGCTGCGACAGTTGGATAGAAACCGGCACGGAGGTAACTCCTTTTTACGATCCGCTGCTAGCCAAAGTAATCGTTTGCGGGGATAATCGATCGCAGGCGATCGTAAAACTAAAAGCTGCTTTAGATGCCAGTGAAATAGCGGGAATTGAAACTAATTTAGATTACCTCCGCCAGATTTTGGACGATTCCCGATTCAGCCGGGGCGAACTGAGCACGCGCTTTTTAAACTCTTTTGAATACGCACCTTTAACGATCGATGTATTGGATGGGGGAACCTACAGCAGCATTCAGGATTATCCGGGGCGGATTGGCTATTGGGATGTTGGCGTGCCGCCTTCCGGGCCAATGGATCATCTGGCATTTCGATCGGCAAATCGTTTAGTAGGAAATCCCGAATCGACAGCAGGATTGGAATTCACAGCTACAGGCCCAACTCTGCGCTTTAATGCCGATACAGTTATTAGTTTGACTGGGGCAACTATGAAGGGAACGCTAAACGGCGAATCGGTGCCGTTTTGGACAGCTATTCCCGTAAAAGCTGGCAGCATTCTCAAGTTAAAAGCCATTCAAGGCGGCGGCTACCGCACTTATTTAGCAGTCAAACACGGCTTTAATGTCCCCGATTATTTGGGCAGCAAATCAACTTTTGTACTGGGCAAATTTGGCGGACACGCGGGCCGCACGCTGCGTCCGGGAGATGTGTTAAAACTCAACCAAACTGCAACTCTGGAAGCGGAAATATCTTTGCCTCCAGAATTAATTCCCACCTACAGCAATAATTGGGAAATCGGCGTTTTGTACGGGCCTCATGGCGCGCCAGATTTCTTTACTGAGTCAGACATCGAAATGTTTTTCTCCACAGAATGGCAGGTGCATTATAACTCGACGCGGACGGGCATTCGGCTGATCGGCCCGAAGCCCACCTGGGCGCGTCAAGACGGGGGAGAAGCGGGTTTGCACCCGTCTAACATTCACGATAATGCTTACGCGATCGGCACGATCGATTTTACGGGCGATATGCCTGTAATTCTGGGTCTGGACGGCCCGAGTTTGGGAGGTTTTGTCTGTCCTGCTACTATTGTGCAGTCGGAATTGTGGAAAATCGGGCAACTGAAACCGGGGGATAGCATTCGCTTTCACTGTTTGAGTTTTGCTGAAGCTTTGCAGCGGGAATTAGCACAAAATAGGCAAATTGCTACTTTTTGTTTGCCTGTTTTTGGGGAAACTTCGGCGGAATTGCCCGCAGTTCCCGCTTCTCCAATTTTGCACGAAATTCCCGAATCTCCGGGACAGGTTGCTGTTACTTACCGTCAAGCTGGGGATAAATATATTCTAGTTGAATACGGCCCGTTGGTGCTGGATTTAAATTTGCGTTTTCGGGCGCACGCATTGATGGAACAGTTGAAAGCAAATCCGTTGCCGGGTGTTATCGAATTAGTGCCGGGAATGCGATCGCTCCAAATTCACTTTGAGGGCCGCCAGATTTCGCAACAGCAGCTAATGCAGGCGCTGATTGCGGCGGAGGCGGAACTTCCGGCGATCGAGGATTTGGAAGTGCCGGCGCGAATTGTGCACTTGCCTTTATCTTGGGAAGATGAATCGACGCTGTTGGCTATTGAAAAATATATGCAGTCTGTGCGATCGGATGCACCTTGGTGTCCCAGCAATATTGAGTTTATTCGCCGCATAAACGGGCTTGAGGGCATCGAACAAGTCAGAGAAATTGTATTTAATGCTAGCTATTTAGTGATGGGTTTGGGAGACGTTTATTTAGGCGCGCCCGTCGCAACTCCCCTCGATCCGCGCCACCGTTTGGTTACTACTAAATACAATCCCGCCCGCACTTGGACTCCTGAAAATGCAGTTGGCATTGGCGGCGCGTATTTGTGCGTTTACGGGATGGAAGGGCCGGGAGGTTATCAATTTGTCGGCCGCACGGTGCAAATGTGGAATCGGTTCAAACAAACGGCGGATTTCCAGTCTGGTAAACCTTGGCTTTTGCGCTTTTTTGACCAAATCCGATTTTATCCGGTTTCTCATGAGGAATTGCACCGCTGTCGGGAAGAATTTATTGAAGGTAAGTTTAAATTAAAGGTTGAGGAAATCACTTTTAATTTGAGAGAATACAATGAGTTTTTGCATTCTATTGCTAACAGTGCGGCTGAGTTTAAAGCGCAGCAGCAGACCGCATTTAATGCAGAGCGCGATCGCTGGGCCGCCTCCGGGGAATTTGACGCTGAAGCTGCCGCAGAATCCTCGGCGGATGGGGCTTCTGACACGGCGGCGGAGGTTACTTTGCCGATCGACTGTGAGGCAGTTGTCGCTCACGTTTCGGCTAATGTTTGGCAGGTGCTGGTTAATGTGGGAGATGTGGTTGCTGAGGGCGATCGTCTGTTAATTTTGGAAGCGATGAAAATGGAAATTGCTATTACTGCTGATGTTGCTGGCACTGTGGCTCAATTGTTTTGTGAAAAGGGGCAAACGGTGACAGCAGGGCAAATTCTAGCGGCTATTCAACCGAATTAATCCCTCTGGTGTCAGGAGTGAACACTTACGCGCTTATGCGGGAAACACTTCTGTAATGAGGCACACTACTATCGTCTTTTAAATGCCGAACAGCTTATCGCCCATGAGTCCTGGCGCAAAACAAAGGATATACTTAGGAATGAGAATTAAATAATTTCCACTCTTGAAAGTGGGATGGGCGTCCCGCCCGTCCACTCATGACGGGCGGGACGCCCATCCCACAATAACAATTAAAATTGTAAGTTATTTAATTCGCGATCCTTACCTACAACTCGTGGGATCAAGATTTCAAAATAAGATTGAATCAAGCTTTGGTGACTTGGTTGATCCTTGTGGGTTATGCCGCAGGTTTGTTGCTCAAATACTTACCAGATAAAGCAAAACAGTGGTGGTATTTTCTGGATGAGTCCTCGATGTCTCCGGATAATAATTTAGCAGAACTTTCTCTATGGCTAGCTGTAACTAAACGGAAAGTTTTTGGCGGATCTCGTTCGATGAAACGATTTGAGGAAACTGCTAATCTCCGCTCGTGTGATTCAAACCTGTCGTTTTCAAGCTCGTTGAGTAATGGCTTTTTTCCGTGAGGCTATTTCTGCACATTCTTGTGCCTTGCCTATGCCGCTCGTTTATTCCCATTTTTCAGACCTGAATCCTTACACTGCAATAATAGCTTCAATTAAATTCATGGAGCTATGCACAGAGTTTGGATAGAACGGGCGATCGTCCCCTAGCCTCGCGCCGGTTCTATTATATAATCATCCGGTCAGAATAAATCCGCCCGGCCTGGCTTCTAGCCGTGGGGAGTGTCAATTTGCGACTCAAGCCCAAGCGCAGCGAGTGTTAGAGGCATATCCGGGCGATCGGTTTAAGGTCGATCGACATCGAGACTCGATCGCTTGCGAAACCCTGGGTTAGATTTTATCTGCCAACAGCCTCGGTTAATGATGAAGGCTTTTTTCGGTGATTGTACGAATTGAAGAACACAAATCGATCGGCTAAAATTGTCTAATTGTTGAGCTTGCGGTGCGGGTGCAGCTATGACTTACAGCTTGAGAATTGCCGATTTGCCAACGAGTGAACGGCCACGGGAACGGTTGATGGCGGGTGGCCCGAAAAGTTTGGCAACTGCAGAATTGATTGCGATTCTCCTGGGTACTGGTCAGGGCCCCGGCAAACTTTCCGCCGTAGGGCTTGGACAGTATATTTTAAATCAGTTGAGTTTGCATTCCCGCGATCCTCTGGCTGTGCTACGCAGTATTAGCGTTCAGGAGTTGACGCAGATTCACGGGATTGGCCCGGCTAAGGCGACTTCGATTTTGGCTGCGGTGGAGTTGGGGAAGCGGGTTTTTCAGTCGCGGCCGCCGGAAATGGCTGTGGTTGACTCTCCCCAAGCGGCGGCTGATGCCCTGAGTCAGGATTTGATGTGGCAGTCTCAGGAACGTTTTGCTGTGGTGTTGCTGGATGTGAAAAATCGGCTGCTGGGTACTCAGGTAATTACGATCGGCACAGCCACGGAAACTTTGGCTCACCCACGGGATATTTTTCGCGAGGTGATCCGCCAGGGGGCGACGCGGGCGATTATCTCGCACAATCACCCATCGGGGATTGTGGAACCGAGCCCGGAGGATATTGCTTTGACGCGACAGTTGCTGGCGGGAGCGCAGTTTTTGTCGATTCCGCTACTGGATCACTTGATTTTGGGGAATGGCGATTTTCGGAGCTTGCGGCAGACGACGACGCTTTGGGACGAGTATCCCCAGGGTGATTGAACTCTTCTACTTAACTAATTTCATTACTATCATTAGTTATTTGTATCTTTGGGCTCTCGAACGGCTGAATCAGCCCTGACAGCAGGCAAATTTTCCGGCTGGAGTCCCCCGCGAGAGCCTGTTTTGGGTGAATGTTGCTGCTGATACTTCGTTTCGATCGCAACTCGGTTAATCTAGTATACGTAGGCTGAAGAGGTCGCTAATCCGATTTTTTTTGAGCATACTAAACGTATACTGAACCAGCACCTAAAGACCCACTTATTAAGAAATTATTAAATGGGATGTAAAATACACGGTGTGGTGATAGGAGGAGAACTGTGTTTCTGAGACTTGCAGAACAACACCGTAAATTCGTTCAAGATTTGGTAATGAACCTCCAAGCTTTAGCGATCGTGCTAGAGCATCGGGGTTATCTGGCATCCTGCTACACTTGCGGGGGTCAGATGAACAGTGCCTCATTTATGGTCAGTTTGACGGACAACCATCTGATTCGATTTTTAGTGTCAGATTACGGTATCACTTGGACTGAGATGCGGGACGACCGCGAACTCATGAAACTAGAAGGTGCAGAAGCGATTAATCAGTTACAAGAACTGGCAAATCTCGTAAAGTATCAAATCCAACCTTCGGAAGCTACTTTAGCGACGGCCCAGTGAGTGTAGCGATTGCACGGTTCCGAGGAAGGCGACGCAAGAAAGTGGCTGCTTGTCTGCTAAAACCGAATCCCCAGCGAGTTAGTTGGGAGGATTCATTTAGGTGCACAGCGATGGCTGCTCAACAGCCAAGAGTGCTATCAGGGTGCCTTGAGACTGTTTAGCGATCGGTCGATCGAAGTGAGCCTGGGCAGACGGCATACTTGATGCCAGAAGTCTCAAACTTGGAACCTCTAGTTTTTTTTCAGCAGTTGATTCTCCCTTGAGAACGATTAGCAAAATGTAGAAGTGTGACGGCTCGTCGGCTGCGATGTTAAATTTCCCCTTGGGCATTCAAAAGTCAAGGAATTGAAATTAACTTTGAGCAGGCAGGTATAATTTAACATCCAGAGTGAGGATGAGGCTGTGAAGATTGGGCAAAAGGCAGCCCACGGGGTGTGATGTGCGGGCGAATGGCGTTTATTTTTGCTCTTAGATTTAGCCGATAAAGCTAACAATTAACTTGAAACAGCATCATTGCTGTAAAACATCTCACAGCCGGCCCAAGCCGGCTAAGTTTTGCGTATATCTAGGCTTTTGGCCAATGTTGGGCTGTTAGGTTAAACGGCTCTTTGAAGTGCACGATCGCACTTGCTACACTAATATTTTATAATATTTTAATGATTAGTCCGAAAATATTTATCGCCAAGTTTGGAGTCAGTATCAAATGGTAAATTTAAGCGAACTACTAGAACCCATCGCCAGTCAATTTCGCAGTCTAGGAATTCCCGAACCAATTACCCATTGGGGACACCCTGTAATGATGGGGATCGTGGTAGTGGCGATGGGCAGTTTTGTCGGGTATACGGGATGGCAGGGACGTTTGGCAACCGATAAAGATGTCGCACTCAAAAGTCGATCGGATCACCGCAAGCTTGCACCGTGGATGTTTCTGTTTCTAGCTTTGGGCTATACAGGCGGCTTGCTGTCGCTGGTGATGCAGCACCAGCCAGTCATGGAAAGTCCGCATTTTTGGACTGGTTCGGCAGTGCTGGTTTTGCTGGCTGTTGGCAGCTTGATTTCGCTAACGGGTTTTGGGGGCAATAAGCTGGCACTGCGCGCGGTTCACGCTTATTTAGGCACGACGGCCCTTGCACTTATGGTGCTGCACGCGGCTTTCGGTTTAAAATTGGGGCTGTCTATTTAGAAAAGGAAGAGGAAGGGGAAGGGGAAGGGAAAGAATATAAGGAAAGAATTTTTGCCATAACTTACGCACGGGTAGCCAGAAACCGGGTTTTTTACCCAAGTTCACGGCGTTTAGCCCTTTACTCCGCCTGAAAAACCCGGTTTCTTTGGTAAGGAGTGCATAGGTTGCCCTGAAATATTCCCCCTCTAAATTGCTAATTAATGAATCAAGCAACGGGTGTCATCTTCTGTCTTGCCTACATTTTGGGATTGATTTCTACAGCGGTTTCTTGGGGTAGATACGGGATACTTGCTTTGGGAATAACGGTAGCGATCGCCCTGCCGAAATTGTTGCGGAAATATACTAAAAATTCTGTCAAAGTTACTAAGAAAAGACGCAGCCGACAAAAAGAAAATGCTCTTGAAGCACCCTTAGATGCGAGGGAAGAGTTGAGTTTGTTGGAGATGCTGCCGAGAGCGAAATGGGTGTGGGCGGTTGCTGGTTTGCTGGCATTTCTAGCTAGCGTTTATTTTGCAGTTCGATCGCCCCAACCGGCCATAGATGACATCAGCAAACTGATTCCGGCTGGCGGCAACACTCAAGAAGTGGCAGTGACAGTTCGCGGTAGAGTTGCCAGTACGCCTCGACTGACTCGATCGGGTCGATCGCAATTTTGGCTAGAAACAGATTTAGTTAGCGAAATCAACGGCGGCGAGGGAGGAGCAGTCGTAAACCGCCCAGTATCCGGCAAACTCTACGTTACAGTGCCCCTGCTGCAAGCAACGGGTTTGTACGCCGACAATACGATCGCAGTTGTGGGTTCCTTGTACAAACCGCAGCCGCCGTCGAATCCGGGGGCTTTTAATTTTCAAGCATATTTAGCCAGAGAAGGAGCTTTTGTAGGGCTCAAAGGGCGTCAAATTGACTGGAAGAGAGAAAAGGCGATCGCGGATGTAAATCGAGTTAACAGCCAAACGGCTGCTTTCTTGGAACCAAGCGGGATGCAGCCATCGAAAATTCAAGCGATGCGGCAGCGGATCGTGCGATCGCAACTATCGCAGTTAAATGTTCCCGAAGGCCCGCTAATCAGTGCGATCGCCCTCGGCAAACAAGCAGTAGATTTACCTTACAACATCCGCGACTATTTTGTGCAGGCTGGATTAGCCCACGCGATCGCAGCTTCCGGCACTCAAGTTTCGATGGTTTTGGCTTTAGTTCTAGCTTTAACCAGGCGTTTTTCCAAACAATTGCAATTTAGTTTTGGCGTCGGTGCTTTATTTTTGCTAGTGGCATTAACTGGCTTTGAACCATCAGTATGCCGCGCTGCTTTGATGGGATTTGGAACACTATTTGCTTTGGTGCTCAGCCGCCAAGTTAAGCCGCTGGGATTGCTGTTAATCGCTGCTACTATTTTACTGCTGGTTAACCCTTTGTGGATTTGGGATTTAGGTTTTCAACTAAGTTTTTTGGCAACTTTGGGGTTAATCGTGACAACGCCACCACTGATGGCAAAATTGGACTGGATGCCTCCTGCGATCGCTTCGATTGTTGTGGTTCCGATCGCCGCTTCAGTTTGGGTGCTGCCGCTGCTACTTTACGTTTTTAGCGTGGTATCACCTTACAGCATTTTAGTTAATATTATTGCGGCTCCTTTGCTGTGGATTTTGAGTATTGGGGGGATGGTTAGCGCTTTAGCTGGATTGATTTTTCCGCCCGCTGGCAGTGTTTTAGCACAACTGCTGGACTATCCGGCAAAGGGGTTAATTGCGATCGCCCAATATTTCTCGCAATTACCCGGTAATTCGGTAGCTGTCGGTCAAGTATCGGTGTTTCAGCTAATCGCGCTTTACAGTTTAATTTGCTGGGTTTGGATCGGGGGAAGTTCGGCAAAGGATTCTGTAACGGATGTAACGGATATAAGGAGGAAGGAAGAAAAAAGACGGAAGCCGGAAGCAGTCAGAGGGAAAAATCAGGAAAAGGGGAAAGGGAAGAAGGGGAAAAGCAGAGTTATTAGGCTGCCTGTTTTTTCATCTGCTTGGATTTTACCGCTGGCGCTGGTGGGGGGAATAAGTATCATAGTTTTGCCAGCTTGGCACGTTCAATCCTCTTTATTTCAAGTTACTTTGCTGGCGACATCTGGCGAACCTGTTTTAGTAATTCAAGATAGGGGAAAAGTGGCGCTAATTAATAGCGGTGATGAAAATACCGTAAGGTTTACAGTGTTGCCTTTTTTGCAGCAGCAAGGAGTTAATTCTGTGAATTTTGCGATCGCCACTCACGGTCATTTAGGATTGAGCAGTGGTTGGGGAAAATTACTAGCACGCTTGCCAATAAAAACCTTTTATGATAATAACGCTCCCAAACAAATTTACCGTAGCAACAATCAGGAATTTATGACGGCTGTGCAATCTCGCCAAGGCGTTTACTTTCCTTTAGAAACTAACAGTACAGTTGATATGGGTGCGACGCGGTTGCAGTTGGTGAATGCGGAGATTCCGGTGGTAGAATTCCTGGTGGGAAATCGAACTTGGTTGCTCATCGGTGAAATGACACCGGAAGTGCAAAAAAAATTGGCAGCAACGGGAACCTTGAAGCCGGCTCAAGTGCTGTGGTGGTCAGGAAAAACCCTAACGGCTGAGTTCTTAAGCGCAGTTGGGCCACAAGTGGCGATCGCCTCTGCTGACGAAATCGACCCAGAAACCGCAGCCCAACTGCGCCAAAGCAAAACCCAGATTTTCTGGACAGGGCGCGACGGAGCCCTCCAGTGGACTCCAGCAGGGGGATTTAAGACCACTTTGGAATCTGAAGAAAATCAAACTTCTTTTTTATAAAGATTTACAATCTGGCACACTGTGCGGTAAAATACTTTTAGCTCACATCTCAAATCAATTGGAGAGGTGGCAGAGCGGTTGAATGCGGTAGACTCGAAATCTACTTTAGGGGTAACTCTAACGTGGGTTCAAATCCCACCCTCTCCGTACATCCCTTACTCCACAAGGCTTTGAGGCTATCCGCTTTTTTAGCCATCTGTGCAATTTATCGGCAGTGGTATACAAAAGTGGTATATAAACCACTCTTGTATACCACTTTTTGCTTTCACTCCACACCGCATCAGGGCGATCGGTCAAGACAAAAGTATTTCTAAAATTGCCTCGAAATCTATTTTAACTACCAGCCGGGAAGTCCCGGGCGTATATTCAGAGGGGATGAATCTGAGCGCTAAGCGAAGTACCCCGAATGAATTACGCCCGCGTGATGAAAGGCTCGTCGGATGGAGGAACGGAAGCCGACAATTAGACTTGCCTACTATGAATCAATCTTCGGGAGCATCTTGATTTTCGATGTTCTTCCCAGTGCTAAAATAGTAATTTGGTGTTGCATTTTAGACGTACATAAACTATACTATGCAAAGGTCGAAAATAGGAAGTTTAGAAATGCAACTAACTTACAAATACCGCCTCAAACCAACCATTGCCCAACTAACGACGATTGTGGCTCACTTAGAACTTTGTCGCCGGCAGTACAACTACCGACTCAGCGAAAGATTTAGGTGGTGGTCAGCCACGAGAACGCCCATAAACGCTTGCCCATTGATTGTTTCGATAGTCCCTGTTGAGGAGATTTATCGAAATATTCCTTTGACGAGAGTGCAAACTAGAGATGGCAGAAAGAAGGATGAATCAGGCAATCCTTTGACCAGGAAAGGTGACGTTTTCTCGAACATTGAAGGCGGATATGTACAGTGGCAGACGATACAACTTGCTGACATAAAAAACACTAAAAAGCTGTTTCCTAATTATAAAGTGTTGGATTCTCAGGTTTTGCAAGATGTCGTCAACAGAGTAGAAACTTCCTTTTCAAACTTTACTACGCCCGACAAAAATGGCCATCGTAGAGGCAAGCCTAAATTCAAGGGGCGACCCTACTACAAATCCTTCACTTATCCTCAATTAGACAACCTAAATATTGTCAAGGATGAGCAAAATAGGATTTGTATTAGCCTTGCCAAAATAGGTCAAGTACCTATGGTTTTTCACCGCCCAATACCAACAGGGTTCAAAGTTAAGACGGGTAGTGTTATCTCAGAAGCGGATGGGTGGTATATTTCCTTGACGCTAGAAGATAAGACGGTTCCCGTAACGGTTGCAGAAATTCAACCGACTGATGAAAATACTGTGGGTATCGACTTGGGAATTACTAATTACGCTTACCTTTCCAATGGTGAAAGAGTTGAGAATCCTAGATTTTTGAGGAAATCGGCTCAGAAATTAGCAAGGCTTCAAGCGAAGTTAGCTAATAGAGTCAAGGGTTCTCAACCTTGGAAAATAATCAAGGACAAGGTTTCCCAACTCCATCAGTTCGTGGCTAGATCCCGATTAGATTTTCAGTTCAAAACTGCACATGAGTTATTCGGTAAATGTGATGTTTTAGTTGTTGAAGACTTGAGTGTCAAAAATCTGACTAGACGTGCCAAGCCCAAGACCGATATTGAGAATGGTAATTTGGTTTATTTGCCTAACGGTCAGTCAGCTAAGAGTGGTTTGAATAAATCCATGCTTGATGCTGCTCACGGGCAATTCGCCAACGTTCTGAAATATGTCGCCTGGAAACTAGGTAAAAGTGTTTTATTTGTTGATCCAAAGGGAACTTCCCAGCACTGTTGGAACTGCCTCAATAAAGTCCCGAAAGAATTATCGGAACGGTGGCATTCTTGCCAGTGTGGGGAATCTTTAGATCGAGACGAAAATTCAGCTAAACTCGTCAGAAAGATTGGTCTGAGTTATGAAAGTGGCGGGGGAACTCCGTCACTCAAAAAAGCCTTTGAAAAAAAGGAAAAAGAAGCCTGCGGTCTAACTGTACCCAGTTGACCGTCAGGTTAGTTCACCTCCACAATCTGAGTAGCATGATAGCTGCTTTCATTTCGGCAAGGTAGAGGCTTAAAATCTCCAGGGAACTCTTGACTCAAAACGGGCACAAAAAAAGGGGAGAGTGTTGGTAAAGCGGGCGGTTGGAAACCGCTGTCTCAATCACGAATAAGGTGCGGGCTGATGATGGGAAAATTAGCCTCGATTCTTTGTTTTCCAAGTCCGTAGTCGCCAGTTTCTAGCACGACAACCCCTAGCCTGTTGCTCGTTCCCCGTGCCCAGTTTCCTGTTTATTCTAACAACGTGGCTTGTCATTTCGAGGGTCTGCTAATTGCCCTCAAGCCTTACTACAAAAGGCTCACACCGGAATAGAAATCACAAACTCCGAACCCTGGTCTAAAGAAGAATTCACCACTAATGTACCTCCATGTTTTTCCACAACAATTTGGTGGGCGATCGACAATCCTAATCCGGTTCCTTGACCCACAGGCTTGGTTGTAAATAAGTGGTTAAAGATGTTTTCCTTGACTTCGGGCGACATCCCCACTCCATTATCCTTAATCCGAATCACAACCTGATTGTTGTCTTCGCTCAGAGCAGTTTGAACCGTGATTTGATTAGGTAGGGCTTTAATTTCACTAAAACAGCGCCCCTTATTTGACTCCTCCAGAGCGTCAATGGCATTAGCCAGCACATTCATAAATACCTGGTTTAACTGTCCAGGAAAGCATTTCACTAGGGGCAAGTTACCATACTCTTTCACAATTTCAATGGCAGGGCGGAACTCGCTGGCTTTTAAACGGTGCTTGAGAATTAGCAGAGTGCTCTCTAGTCCATCGTGAATATTGAAAGCAACTGGTCGATCGCTATCTGCCCTGGAAAACGTTCTCAAACTTGTACTGATATTGCGGATGCGATCGACTCCCTCTTTCATTGAACCAATCAATTTGGGCAAATCTTCTCGCAAATACTCCAAGTCCATATCTTCAATTTCTGCTTCAATTTCTCCTCCCGGATTAGGAAATTTTTCTTGATACAAATCAATCAAATTGAATAAATCCCCCACATATTCTATAGCCGGTTGCAAATTTCCCGCGATAAAGCCTACGGGATTGTTAATTTCGTGGGCTACCCCTGCGACTAAATTTCCCAAAGCAGACATTTTTTCACCCTGCACCAATTGCAACTGCATCTGTTTGAGATCGTGGATAGATTGTTCTAGTTTTTGGGCATATTCCTGGGATTGTTGATACAGTCTGGCGTTTTGTAAGGAAATTGCTGCTTGGGAGCACAGGATGTTGAGGATGGCGACGCGATCGCCCGTGAATACCCCGGTTGCTAAATTATTTTCCAAATACAAAATCCCCATCATTTTCCCTCGCTCGCTGATCGGAGTGCACAGCAGGCTTTGAGGTTGGTGGTGGATTATGTAGGGGTCAGATGCAAATCTTGGTTGATTGCTAGCATCATCAAAAATCAGGGTTTCTTTTGTACGTTTGACGTAGTTGATCAGGGTGAGAGGAATTACTTCACTCTCCTCAACCGGCATTGATTGCAGAAGGCACTCTTGGCGGTTTGTGCAGTGGACGTTTATCCTCCAGTTTCCCTCTTCATTCAAAATTAATGCTCCGGTTTGTGCTCCGGCATTCTTTACCACCACTTGCATGAGGGTAGTGAGCAATTGATCGAGTTTAATTTCGCTCGATAGAGCTTGAGAAGCTTTGATTACTGTCGGCAAATCTACTAAGCCCCAACTGCTAGTGCTACCGATAATTGTTCTATTCGTGTTAGATACGGATGATTCACTGCTGGATGTGTGAGTTGTTTCGGTCGGATTCTGGCGAGTTCGCTCCTGTTGCAGGATCACAGCCAGCAATTGGGGATAACGCTGTTCTAAATGGTCAATCTTTACTTTTGCTCCCCAACGAGCGTAAGCATAGTAAGCATCAATTAAATAAGGTTTTGCCAGTTTTTCTTTACCCCATTCTAAATAGAATTTAGCAGCGAGTTCGTGAGCTAGAGCTTCCTCGTTGAGGTATTCGTTTTCTTTGGCGAGGGCGATCGCCTTGTCGTACATCTCAAGCGCTTCTATTTTTTGGTTTAAAACCCGATGCCGCTCTGCCTCTACTAGATAGAATTTATGCAGATGATTCATGGGGGCATGATGCGCCCATTTCTGGATTTTTTCTTGATTAGCTTGTACTCTGTCAAGAAGTTCCTGTTGTTCGGACTGTGGAGTATCGGCATACACTGCCAGCCGTACTAGAGAATCGTAGAAATAGAAGAGGACAACAGTTATCTGCCCTGAAGCTGCGCTCAAATAACTTTCTATTTGAGCGATATTTTTTAAGGCTTCCGGGTAATTTTCAAACAGATAACAAAGCACAAGTTTGTGCAAGTATAAGTAATGAATCCCCAGGTAGTTATTGGTTCGCTCATACAGTTGCAACATTGTCTCTTCGTCGTAGGCTTCTCCCTTTAAATGGCATGGGTCTTGCGCTCTTCCTATCAAGTTCAAAACGGCTTGCCAACAAATTTTCTGATAAGAAAGTGCTGCTTCCTGATGAATTTTAGTGACGGCATCTGCGTAGCTTGCTATCTCTCGTTCGAGTTGCGTTAGTTGCTTGCCAATAAAATACGAGTAATAACTGTATTGAAAGATAGCATAGCCAGCAAATTCTAACTCTCCGGTTTCCAGCCCACAAAAATAATCTGACAGCAAAGGTTCTAAGCTCTTTCTGAAGTGTTCTTTCCAAGGTTGAATACTAGAATGTACCATTGCGGATGTCTTGGCTTGGATTTCTTTGGCATCCAACTTTGACAAGAGACGTAAAGCCATTTGACCGAACTCATAGCCCCGCTCAATATCTCCCATGCCACAGAGAAGATAACTATATATGGCAAAAGCATAGGGTGACAAAGAAGCATTGCCATATTGGACAGATAAATTGACTTGTTTGCAAACTACCAAAGGCGCGAGTGGCGGCAGCGCTATGTAGGCAGGAGTAAATAGGCTTGACAGAATGGTTATAGTTGCTATTTGTTGAGGATCTGTCATTAGAGGGAGATCGATTAAGTCCTCAGTTCCCTTTCCGCTCAAAATTGACGCGGTTTCTCCTAGTGCCTGTCCAATATCAGAGAAATTTGGCTCGGAGGGAAACTCTACCCCCAACTGCTGTAAGACTGGCAACCCTGTATTCAGAGCTTCCTGTAGCTTATTTTGCGCCATATAAGCTTCTATCTGTACTTCATATACCTTCACTTTGTCCAGTAGCGTTTTGGCGCAGCTTTCCACGAGTGATGCTAATGTCTCCATCCGGTCAAAGTCACCGCTTAGATATGCCGCTTCTGCTGCTTCGGTATGCAGCGCTAATGTTAGTTCGTATTGATTCTCCCAACTATTTACTGCCAGTAATTCTGTGCCAATATTTAAATATTCAACCGCAGCAGAATAGGCAGTAGCAGCTTTAGCTTTCTTTCCGGCAACCAGATTTAACCGTGCTAATTGCTCCCTATCTAGCTCGTGGGTAATTAGATTTACTCCCATATTCAAGTGGTTGACAATATCAAACATTCTTTCTTCTCGATCGGCTTCGCGCGTATTCTTTAACAGCAGTTGACCGATTTTTAAGTGAGTAGAGCGCTTTTGGTCTTCAGGAATGAGGGAATAGGCTGCTTGTTGGACGCGATCGTGGAAAAATTTGTATTTAACTAATTGGTCATTGTTAACTGGTGATTGCTCGGATTCTTCTCCAGTGATTGATGTTGATAAACTGTTACCACATTTTTGATAAAATTTATAAACATCGCTAACTGGTAAAATCAACCCTTCTTGCAATGCTTTCCACAAAGCTGTTGCTGTTTCTGTTGGTGAATTCTCATCAACAATTGCTAATGTAGCCAAATCGAACTGATTGCCAATACAAGCAGCTAACTTTAAAACTTCCTGTGTCCGGGCTGGCAGCTTTCGCAACTGAAGTGCCATGAATTCTAGTACATCATCCGTTAGAGCCAAGGTTCGGACTCTAGCAATATCGCACTGCCAATACCGAGCTGCAAAATTAAATTCAATTATCCCATCTTCATGCAAAGATTTGAGGAATTGTGTGCTAAAAAATGGATTGCCTTTGGTTTTCTGATAAACGAGTTCTGTCAAAGGCTGAGCCAACGCTGTAGAACAAGCTAATGTATCGGCAATCAGACAATTCAAATGGAAGCGCTCAAGCGGATCTAGAGTAATGGTGTTTACCGTAGCTCCGGTTGTTTGAATGTCGGCTAATGTCACCATCAAAGGGTGTGCGGGAAAAACTTCGTTATCTCGATACGCTCCAATTAAAAAGAGATAGCGCCGATCGCGATCGCTCGTCAGGAGTTGAATCAACTTCAATGAGGCTGAGTCTACCCATTGCAAGTCGTCTAAGAAAATAACGAGGGGATGTTCTTTAGTGGCGAAGATAGAGATGAAGTTCTCGAATAACCGATTGAAGCGATTTTGGGCAGCACTGGCGACGAGTTCTGGTGCCGGGGGTGGCGAGCCAATAATCCGCTCTAGTTCGGGAATTACCTCAACGATTACCTGAGCATTTTCGCCCAATGCTGCCAGGATTTGAGTCTTCCACTCCTCAACTTTAGCATCGCTTTCCGAGAGCAATTGTCCCATTAAATCGCGAAAAGCTTGTACAAAAGCTGAGAAGGGCTGGCTGCGCGCAAATTGGTCGAATTTGCCTTTGATGAAGTAGCCACGCTGTCTCACAATTGGTTTGTGAACTTCGTTGACAACAGCGGTTTTACCAATGCCGGAGAAACCGGCAACGAGCATCATTTCGGTGCTGCCGCCACTCACGCGCTCGAAGGCCGATAGCAGGGAGAATACTTCGGTTTCTCTACCGTATAATTTTTCTGGGATGATGAAGCGATCGCACAAATCTCGCTCCCCTATTTTAAAGTTAGTTAACCTCCCTGTCTCTTTCCACTGGAATAAACAAATTTCCAAATCAAACTTGAGTCCTAGGGCGCTTTGATAGCGAGCTTCAGCATTCTTCGCCATCAGTTTGCTGACAATCTCCGACAGCACCAATGGAACGCTCTGGTTTAAACTTGAGGCTGGGAGGGGCTGTTTGGCGAGGTGGCAGTGTACCAAATCCATTGGATCGTCTGTTTGGAATGGTAACTTTCCTGTTAATAATTCGTAGAATGTGACTCCCAGCGAGTAAAAATCTGTGCGGTAATCAATGCCTCGGTTCATCCGCCCAGTTTGTTCGGGAGAAATGTAAGGTAAAGTGCCCTCAAGCACGTTGGGATTTTGAATTTCTTGGGTTTCGCGCGGTAGTAGGGAAGCGATGCTGAAGTCAATCAGCTTGACTTGTTTGCTGGTGGGGTTAATGAGAATGTTGGCAGGTTTGAGGTCTTTATGGATGACGTGGTGGCGATAAAGTCCGTCGAGGGAGTTGGCAATTTGAATCGCAATAGGCAGAAACTCGCTCACGGGCAAGCCTTCTAGGGGTTCGTTGCTCTCAGATGCTAGATTAGCCAGGTAGCTACATAAGGAAATTCCGCCAAAGTCTTCCATCACCAGAGCATAGTGGTTGTGGTAAGTCTCTAGGCTGTATGCCTTGACACTGCCAGGGATATCTAAGTTTTTAGCAATGACGTACTGGTTGCGGAAGTGAACCAGTTCGTTGAAGCGGGGAAAGTCATTTCGCAGCAGCTTGATCGCTACGGGCAGCCGATCTGAAGACCGACAACCGCGATAAACTAGAGTTCGATTGCCTGCGTATATTTGCTCGTTAATGTGATATCCTAGAACAAGATTTTTTATGCTAGCCATTTCTACGTATTCCTACTTCTTTCAAGTCGGAAGCTTCTTAGAGTTACTTTCTACTATTTTCCCTCTATCTGCCTTGCTATTCATTAATTACATTTTTCTTAACATATTTTGGAAATTCCAATTATGAAAGAGGGATTTTAAAAACTCGACTTAATATTTTATGTAAGAGCTGTTGATACTTGAGTTGAGACTAAGTAGAAAATGACTTAGCTAAGGCTTATGGAACAACCGCAGTTCATGGAAGAGGAACTTAAGACGCTAATCAGGTACTTAAGAGTGTTTTTGAAACCGATGCTTGAAGGCGATCGCCTAGAAAATCTAATGTCTAGTTTACATCATAATTTAATGTCATCATTACAATTCGGGCGGCTCAGGGTTTAAAGCCGGAAGCAGAGGAAATCGAGTTTCTGCGTCAGATTGCGGAGCACTTGGGAGTCGCCCGTGAGCAAGCTGAATTATTTGCCCAGATGCCACAACAAGCTGCCCAACTCTCAGAAGTAAATCAGGTATTAAATGCCAAAGTTCAGAAGCGGAAAATGACATCGGCAGTCGGCTAAGTTGTTTTACTTAGGAATGAGAATTAAATAACTTCCACTCTTGAAAGTGGGATGGGCTCTTATAGCCCGTCATGAGTGGACGGGCGGGACGCCCATCCCACAATAACAATTAAAATTGTAAGTTATTTAATTCGCGACCCTTATATCGCTACGCCAACGGACGATGCCGACGCTTTCCGATCGCGGTTTTCATTTCGGTGAGCTAAAAAACCCGGTTTCTGAGCGTCGCAGTGCGTCCCTGTCGGGGCAGAAACCTCTCATCAAGAGGGTTTCTGAGCTTTTGCGTATCATCCTGTCTCTTTTTGCGGAACAGAAATCCTGCTGGTTCTCGAAAGACGTAAACTTGAGGCTCGATCGACCTATAATAATGAGAATTGTTATCATTCGCAAATCAGCAATTCTCATGCAAGCGAACTCAGAAGCCACGCCGCCCCAAATTGATTTAGCTTTAATCGGCGCTGGGCCCCACGCCCTGACTCTTACTGCACACATATTAAAAAAACGCAAGAGCCTCCGGGATAAATTTTTAGCATTCGATCCGAGCGGCGAATGGCTGACTCAGTGGCGGAGGCAATTTGCAGCTTTAGAAATTGGGCATTTACGATCGCCCGCAGTGCACCACCCCGATCCCAACCCTTACGAATTGCGGAGGTTTGCCGAAAATCGCTCCTCGGAATTGTTTCCCCCCTACGATTTGCCCGGAAGTCGGTTATTTGAGGAATTTTGCGGCGACACAATTAAACGGTGGCAATTGGGCGATCGAGTTATCAAAGCAAAAGTAACCCGCATTCAGCCGAAATCCGGCCGTTTCCACCTGTGGTTTGAAGACGGAAAAAGTGCGATCGCCCGCCGAGTAATCGTCGCCGCCGGCAGTGGAAAACCGCATTTACCAGCGTGGGCAAATCAAATTCAAACACAGCATCCCCCCGAAAGAATTCGCCACTCCCATCAAGTAGATTTGCGAAATTTGCAATTGCACGGAGAACAAATATTAATTGTCGGCGGCGGACTAACCAGCGGACATTTAGCAGTAGGAGCAATTGCCAGAGGAGCCAAAGTCCTGTTAATGACTAGGCGCTATTTCCAAGAAAAACTATTTGATGCCGAACCCGGTTGGTTGGGGCCAAAATACCTCAAAGGATTCGCCGCCGAACCAGATTGCCATTCGCGTTGGGAAACCATTCAACAAGCCCGCAACGGTGGCTCGATGACACCGGAAATTATGACACAGTTGCGGAGGCTCTCCCACAGCGAACAACTGACATTTCACGAACAGTGCGAAGTTGTTGGCGTTCGGTGGGAAAATAACAGATGGACTGTTGATTGCAGCGGTGGGGAGACGTTATTTGTCGATCGAATTTGGCTAGCAACCGGCACCAAACTAGACATTGCAGCCGAACCAATGTTCAAAGAAATGCTAGAAACGCATCCCATTGAAATAGTTAAAGGTTTGCCAGTCTTAGACAAACACCTGCGTTGGCCCGGATGCGAATTATTTTTGACTGGTGGTTTAGCGGCGCTGCAAGTGGGGCCAGTCGCCAGAAACCTTTCTGGGGCGAGAATGGCGTGCGATCGCATTGTACCGGCGATCGTCAAATCCAGCATTGCACTCTCGCCCGCAATAATTAGTTAGCAGTCATTAGTTCTCAGTGAGTAGTCATCAGTTATTAGTTAAGTTGTGGTACATTTAAATTACATATTTCCCTCGACCTGGGAGCAACGGTCAACACCTTGTTATATTATTTATTGACACACAATTTTAGGGCCGAGTGAGTTGATTAGCAAATTACTTTTTAATTGTGCGCTAAGCATATAAAATTCAAAAAATCCTACTACAAACATTGGATTTCTTTACTGATTCCAATACCTGCGCCAGTGAAACAAATTCTCCCATAAATTCCGCGAAAAAGTATTTCTGCCCAAGCGCTGCGACTCCCAAACAGCAGCAGTTTGACCGCTAATTTCCGAAAAACTAGACCAAATATAAGGAAGTTGGGCGATCGCCTCAACCTTCATCCCGTGACGCACAGCCAAAGCGATCGCGTGAATCAACTCAGCAGCTTGCGGCCCCACAATACTCGCTCCCAACATCTCCCCGTTGCGACGCCCGACAATCTTACAAAAACCAGTTGTATCCCCGGACATTTGAGCTCTTTCAACATTCTTGAAATATTCCCGACAAACAATTAGATCATCTCCAAAACGGCGCCTTGCTTGCGCTTCAGTCAAGCCAACCCTCGCCAATTGCGGGTCAGAAAAAATCGCCCAAGGAATCCCGCGATAATCTATTTGAAACATTGGCAAAAACAAAGCATTTTTCACAGCAACCGCAGCTTCGTAATTAGCGATGTGAGGGAACGGATAACCCCCAGCAACATCGCCGATCCCGTAAATTCGGTGATTAGTTGTTTGCAGCTTTTCATTTAAAATCACCCCCCGATCGCTGAATTTAACCTTAGCCGCTTCGAGATTTAACGAAGAAAAATTGTGTCCTCTACCCGCAGCCAGAAAAATCTCCTCAGCTTCGATCGCCCTTGGCCCAGCTTGAATCCACTTTTTACCATCAATCACCCTAGCTTGAGTCACCTCAGTAGCAGTCAGAATCCGCACTCCCTCAGCTTCCATTCCAGCTTGCACCAAACCAGCAGCCTCCCGGTCTTCTTTAGCCAAAATGTGCGAACTTTTCACCACCAAAGTGACAGCAACCCCCAAGCGAGCAAAAGTTTGAGCCACTTCGACACCGCTGGGATCTGCGCCGATTACAGCCAAACTTTTAGGCAACTGGGGAAGTTTTGCTAATTCCCCAACAGTTTCCGAAGTAAAAAAGCCAGCAGACGAAAGTCCTTCAATATTGGGAATCGCCGGCAGAGTTGGACAAGCTAGCAAATAACAGAGCGATCGCAATTTTCGCCCGCCCACAACAAAAGCCAAATCCGGTTTCGCCACAAACTCGCCGCTGCCAAAAATAACATCAACCCCGCGAGTAGCCAAAAGGCCGAGAGAATCAATTTCTGACAAATTAGAAACAACATCATCTGCCCACTTTAGAACCCCGTCAAAGCGCAATTTGAGTGGCATAGAGGAATTCGCGACTTCCCAGCGAACTCCCAACTGCTGGCGGCTGATCTGCTGAGCAAAACGAGCAGCCTCCCTCAAAGTTTGGCTGTATCTCAAACCAAGGTCGATCGACTCTTTCCCCCCACTCGGCAAATCTTGGGAATTACTTAGCGGTTCCACCAAAGCAACGCGGGCCGGGAAATTAGTTGCAGTCAAAGCAGCATAACGTCCGGCCGGAGTTCCACCAATAATCACTAAATCATAGTCAAGCATAAATAAAGAAGTCAATCGATTTTAGATTTTAGATTTTAGATTTTAGATTTTAGAATTGAAGCATTGACCACGGATAAATACGTTCGGCAAGTTTCATCTGATACAGGTTTTTTATTTCGGGACGGATGAATCACGTGGCGGGTATCCTGGATGCGGGAATTGTCAGTAGTCATTAGTCATTAGTCAGTAGTCATTAGTTAGTAGTTTAGGGCGATCGGCGCGCGGGGTCAGAAACCCGGTTTCTGCCTAGATACTTCGCTGCAAAATCCAAGATTTATCAGAGAAACCGGGTTTCTTGGGTAGGTGCGCTCGAACGACCAATAAAATCGGTTTATCAACGGACAACTGACAACTGACTACTGACTAATGACTTCTTTAAGTCCAGCAATCAACCGCAGATTGTCCGCCCTTGAGCGCACAGCCACCCGAAAAAAGCGATCGCCCAACTCAGGAAAACTCAAACAATCCCGAATCAAAATCCGGTGTCGTTCCAACAGACTTTTTTGAATCGAAGAAACCGACATCGACGACTCAACCAACAAGAAATTAGCCGCCCCGGCAATTGGCTGCAAACCCGGCAAATTAGCCAAACCCTCAAATAGCTCTCGGCGAGCAACAGGCAGCCAATCCCAAGTTTGCTGCTCAAAAGCCGCATCTCGAACCACAGCAGCAGCAGCAGCAGCAGCCAAAGCATTCACAGGCCAAGGATCGCGCAGTAACTGCCAGCGGCGCAGAATATCGGGATGGGCGATCGCACAGCCCAACCGCAGTCCCGGCAGAGAATAGAATTTAGTGAGCGATCGTAAAATCACCAAATTCGGAAACTCCTCAACAGCATCGATCAAAGTTTCCTGCTCAGAAGGCGGTAGAAAGTCCATAAAGGCCTCATCCACCACCACCATACCTAACTGCTTCACATAAGGCAAAATCGCCTCCCTAGCAAACAGCAAACCCGTAGGATTGTGGGGGTTGTTCAGTAGCAAACCTCGTCGAGAGGGGGCATCGAGAGCCAGAGGAACTGGGATACGAAAAGAAGGGGAGACAAGGGAACCGTTAGAAACCGACAAATCATCCGTTACTAACCGGCTTCCTGCCCCAACGTCCAACGATTTCAGATCCAACTCAGATGTTGCACCATTTTCAATTACTTGTTTAGGAACAGGCAAGATGCCTGTTCCACCAGAAAATTCCTCTCTTGTGGAATGGGCAAGATGCCCATTCTTGACAATGGTGCAAGATTTAAGATCCAAAGGGCATTTGATCACCTGCGCGCCGAAAGCCGAAAGAGCCCGCGAGTAATCGCCAAAAGCCGGAGTCACCAAATAAGTCCCCTCCAGCTTCGACAAATCCCAAGCCGCCCAAGTCAACAATTCCGCCGAACCATTCCCCGGCAAAATCCAATCCCGGTCAACATTCAAAGCCTCCCCCAAAGCAGTCCTGAGCTCCCCATAATCTGGGTCTGGGTAAGCCGTCAGACTGCTCAAGTGTGATTGAATTGCAGCCAGTGCCGACTCAGGAGGGCCCAAAGGACTGATACTCGCAGAAAAATCGACAATAGCAGAGGCAGGGCAGCCTGCCAGTGCGGCTGCCCAAGCTAAATTCCCACCGTGTAAAGGTCTAATCAAGACTCAGTTTGCCAGCTATTCTGCGTTTTTCGGCGGTGCAACTCTGTCCTTAAACAACTTCCCTGCGGAAAATGCAGGAACTCTGGTTGCCGGGATTTCCATCTTGTCTCCAGTTTTGGGATTGCGACCCTCGCGGGCCTTGCGTTCCCGCGACTCAAACGAGCCAAAACCGACCAGCGTCACCTTGTCGCCATCGGAGACAGCTTCCATGATTGCTTCCAGGGCCGCACTCAAAACAGCATCTGCCTGTTTTTTCGTCACGCTAGCCTTTTCCGCCACTGCATCAACCAATTCACCTTTGTTCATTGCGAAGTCCTTCTCGATTTGCAAAATTACGTTAAACAGAGTTAGTTCAACTATTAGCTGTGAGTTATCAACTGGATTGAGGTGTGGATTGGGAGGTTTGGGTGGTTCCCGATTGCTCCCGTCCGCTTCCCCGAATCACAACTCCTGCTGAATACCAATTACCCTAGGGTAATTGGTCAGAAAAGGAATTTTTGTTTCTAACTGCTGAAAACCCCACAGCATCTAATTTTCACTGCATTATTCTAAAGTCTTGCCGACCGTTATGGATCGGTGGAACCTTTAATTTATATGGAACTGGCTAATTTTTGTAATTAATCCCAAAATTTAGGTAAAAAAATACCACCTTGGAGACAAGATTTCTCGCCTCGGTGGATTTGCAATCTCAAAAAAATAGAAATAGAAGGAATAAAATGTAATTTGTCAAGGGCTAAAGGAAAACTTTTTTCCTTCTTCCTTCTTTCTTTCCCCTTTCTTTTCCCCGTGGGCCAGGACTGTTTCATTCTCCCGAAACCCGCCAGGGACTGAAGTCCCTGTCTCATAGCTGAAGTCGTCTTCAGACGACTGAAAGTAATTTATAGTCGTCTTGCAGAGGACTAATCAGTTCTTTAGTCCTCTTGAGCGAGGACTGTCTTCTTTGAGGCAGGGGTTTCAACCCCTGTCGGACTGTCGGACTGTCGGACTCAGGGGAAAGAGCGTGGAAAGTTGACACCCATGTCTTCTTCCTTCGTTCCTACTGTCTCGGCTGGACGGGCTGACTGCGCTGCAACAGTTGGCGCGCGTCGGGACTGATGCTGTTTTGGTAGCCAAAGTTCGATCGATCGCTATCATCCAAAATCTGCGGCGTCAGCAATACAATCACTTCCGCCCGCTGGTTGGTCTTATCAGTGCTCCTGAACAGCGAACCAATTATCGGCAAATCTCCTAAAATCGGAATCTTCCTCGCTGTAACCCGGTCTTGGTCGCGGATAATCCCCGATAAAATCAAAGTCTGACCGTCCCGCAGGCGAATTAGCCCCGACTGCAAAGACCGCCGAGCCAGCAGGGTGATAGTGTTATTTTCTCCTGCGCCAGTGCTCAGGGGTCTGTCCGGGCCGATCGCACTGACGATTGGGTTGACTCGCAGAGAGACAAAACCGTTATCGTCGATGCGATCGATCGCCACTCCCAACTGCAAACCGGCCTGGCCTTTTTCTGCCGTCACCGTTCTGGTAGTTTGACCTTCTGTTGTCTGCGATTCCGATCGAATGTTAGTAATCACTTCTTCGGTGATATCCACATTCGCCGTTTCCCCTTCTTGGACAACTAAAGTCGGATCGGTCAGGATTTTGGCATTCTGGCTAGTAATACTTGCTTGCAGGTTAGACAGAAAACGTCTTGGATATTGGAACAGCGGGAACAGGCCGAAGTCTGCACTTCCTGAGCCTGTCGTCGATCCAGGAATGTAATCTGTAATTCCAACTCGCCTGGGGTCATTAGTAAGTGGGGCTGTCGGCTGGAGGAACACACCTTTGGCGGGGCCTTCAAGACCTTGACCTGTAAACGGCACGATACGCCGGCCGTTCGCATCGTAGAAAGGCGTGTCCCTGAATTCTGTGGGAATGTCTCGGTTCTCAATAATCGGCCGATTAGCTATGCCACTAGTTACAGTCGTCCGATCGGGCGGATTGATGCCGCCAAAATTGACGATCGCCGCCCCGCCGTCATTGACAAAGAAACTGTCATTAATCCCGAAAGAGAAGCTGGTGTTAGTTTGGTTGTTTCCCGACAAGTTGATATCGATCACCTTGACGTTGACAGCGACTTGACGGCGGCGCAAATCTAGCTGTGTCAAGAAAGCCACAGCCATGTCCACTTTGCGCGGGTCGCCCACCAAAGTGATGGAATTGAGCCGAGAATCCGCCAGCACCGACAGTCCCCTCAGCAACAGCGGCCCCGTGCCTTCCCTAGCGCCGATCGCCTTAATGTCGGGTTCCCGAATTTCCACATCCCGCGCAGCATTTCCCTGGCCCACGCTTTGAATAGTCACGCGAGTAATCGGCAGTTGAGTTTCCGCGCCTTGAGCGCTCAAAAAGTTAGCTGCATCTGTAGAGCGAACTTGATTGAGCCGCAGAGTCCGAATGATAATATTGCGTGAATCGATCGGCAAGTTAGTCCCTACAAAAATCGTCCGCCCCTGGCGGTTAGCTTGCAGCCCGCTGAGCCGCAGCACGTAATTAAAGACATCTTGGACCGACTCATTTTCGATGTCCAAAGAAATCTTCGGCCCTTCATCTGACCCCGATACTCCTGGCTGACCAGGCACTGCGGGCTGCCCCGGTTGAGCAGGGGCCCCGCCACCTGTAAAAGCAATGTTCAAGCCAGCAGCGCGGGCCAGCAGAGCCAAAACGTCCCGGACTGGGGCATCCCGCAGCACCAAGCGGGGGATGCGTTCTCCCGAACTCAGTTCAATATTTCCCACGCCGGGGGCGATGTTAGACACCGCGATATCTCCCAAGGGCGGAGCCACGGCCCGCGGCTGGAAAGGCGCAGCCTGATTGCTTTGGGATTGTATTTCGCTGGGGAGGGGCGGGCGATCGTTTCTGGTAACAGTAACTTGGGGATTTGGCAGCAGCACGCCTGGGTTTTGCGAGGTGCGGACTTGGGGAGCCGGCGGGGGAGCTGTTTGGCTCAGCGGCAGTCCCGGAGGGGGCGGGGGTGGAGTTTGGGCAGACTGTGCTGTGCCACCCTGTCCGGCAACGCTGAGGACGATGCTTTGGCCTTGTCCCGGAACAATTTGTCCGTTGGGAACTCCGTTGGTGCCGGCTACCACAACGCGGATGCTGTTAGCCTCTACCTGGCTGATTTCTACTGAAGAAATTCCCGGAGCTGGGTTATCTTGACGGAAGCTGTTGCCTTGTGGTAAGCGGAGCTGGGTGTTGATAATTGTGGCTTGGTAAGTATTGCCGTTATTGATGGCGAAAACTTGCGGGCGATCGCCCTTTTCTGTAGCCAGAACAATATTTACGCCATTATTACCTTGACTTACTTGCACTCCTGTTACCTGAGTCGGCAATGCCAAGACTGGGGCTTGGGCGATCAGAACTCCTGCAACGCTGCATAAGAGTCCTCCACTTAACCGTAGATGCTGTTTCACGTTCTCTCCTCCACTACAATTTGTTATTTGTTGTTCGCAGTCTTTTGTCGCTAGCTGCTAAACTGACTAAAATATTCTCGCTTCGAGCCTTTTTAAAGGAAGAAGTTATGCCCTTTTCGATGTTTAATTTTCGATTGGGAATAACAGATGACATAAGGGTTAGAAGCTATCCTACAGCAATCCTCGCATCATTTGTGGATTTCTTACTTCCTCCCCTTACAAATGGGAGGTTTGGGGTAGGGTAAAAAAAATACGACTCCTGCAAGGATTGCTATACAGTTCCATTACTTTTTGAAACTGGTATTAGAAGAAATTAGATTTTAGAGCCAATTTTTGATTGCCATCTAAAAAATATTTTTCTGACCTTCATACTTTTTTGACTTCTACCTTCAATCTTTCCATTTCAAACTTCTGCCTTCTGACTTCTTGTGAAATAGCGAGTTGGGAACAATAGCTAATATCTGCCAAATAATAGCTACTTAGCACCAGGACTCGGAGCCGGAGTTGGCGGTTTTTCTTCTTGCTTTAGCGGCAGCAGCGCGTGCAAGTCAAAAGCAGTTTTAATTTTAGTTGGCGGTTGCTCCACAGGAACTATTTTCCCTTTCAAAAAATCAACTTCAATTGGCTGATTTGATGCTAGCAATTCAGATTTCAAATTCCTAACTACCAACAGCGACTGCATCAACTCCAAGTTACGCATAAAATTGCGGGTTTGATCAAAAGTGCCTTCAAACTCTACCTTAAATTTTTTGCGTCTGAGCTTGCCAGCCAGGGACGCCCCGAAGGAGCTATCGGCCAGAATATCAGGGTCTGGAGCTCCCGGCGTGGCGGTTGCTGTTGCTGGCGGCATATCCGGCTCAAATTTGGTAATTTTAGCCTTGAGGTCATCTCCTTGCACGCCGGCGTTGATTCTATTAACGAGTTGGGTCATGTCAAGCAAAAGCGTGTTGGCGCTGGCGTCGCTGGCAAACATGGCCGTGACGTTGGCCCGGCGCTGTTTTGCTTCTTCTTGCTTGGCTTCTGCTTCTGCCTTTTTTTGAATTTGAGTTTGCAATTGCACTTGCGTTTGCTTGCTTTCGCTAAGTTTTTGCTTGAATTCGCCGCTTTTTTGGAATTCGGGAAGTACGAACTGGTAGCCGAGGCCGCCAGCAATCAGGAGCCCGAGAACCGCGATGCCGATTGCTTGGACTTGGGGTGTCAGCTTAATGCCGAATATTTCCTTAGCCCCTGTATCTTCTGCTTGTCCGCTAGAAATAAACTCTGCTGTCATGGTTTTTTCACTTCTCCTTTTTGTGGTTCTAGCACTCCTTTTTCTTGAAGTGTTTCTATCCGTATTGCGAGCCCGTCTGCTTGCTTGCTTCGCAGCTCGGGGAGCAACTCGGAGGCACCCGTCGGGCTGAGCGTCGTTTCAATTTTATATTCCACCACTGGTCGCAGTTTGGGAAGTTCTGCTGGTGCTGCGTTTTGGTTACGCACTTGTAATTGTGCGGGGTTGTTTTTTAATGTGGCCGCTATCAGTTTGGTATCGGTGTTAAGGAAGAAGGGAGAGCGCTGGACTAGCAACATAAAGTCGTTAACTTGAGCAAAGGTACTGGCTATCCCTGAAATTTGCACTTTTGATGCCTGCTGCGGGACGACGGGGACGGGAGGTGCTGCCGGGGCGGGGCTGGCTGCTGGAGACGGACTCGCCCCCGGAGAAGCAGCGGGTGTTGGTGGGGGGGGAGGAGGAGGTGCTGCAACGGGGGAGGGACTTGGGTCGATTTGCTCGATTTTGCCAATTTGCACTCCGGCCGGAGTACGGGCACTGAGGTCTTGCAGCATCGCCGACCAAGGTTTAATTTGGTCGAATACTCCAGCTAATGCTTTGTATTCGGCGGTAACTTGGTCGGTTTCGGCGTTGATGGCTTTGATGGTGTTGGCTTGAGTGTTTAACAGGGCCAGTTCTGTGTCGATGGTTGCTTGTTGTGCGGCCAAGTCGGTATTTTCCTTAGTCGCCCACCACCAGGCGCCCATGACTGCGGCGTTGATGCCAAAGGCAAACAGCACTGCCCCATATATGGGCAGTTGGTCTTTGGCTCCACCGGAACTTTTTTTAGCTGGGCTTTTGGTTGCAACGGGTTTGTAGTCGGGACGGTCGTTGAGAAAATTAATATCTAGGCTGTACATGGCTTCACTCGGTTTTATAGCAGAAGGAAGAAGGCAGAAGGTAGAAGGCAGAAGGCAGAAGGTAGAAGGTAGAAGGAAAAAGTGATCTACCGCTAATGTTTCAGCAATTAAGAAGGTACTAACAGTCTTGGCTGTTGCTATAGATTTAAATTAGAAATTTTAGATTTTAGACAGAACCCAAGATTGCTGGTACAAGTGAAGGATTTATTTAGGGAAGAAAGAAACAACTTTCTGCCTTTTACTGAAGGAAGGGGCTGCTTCTACCTCAGATATATTCTACCTTTTACCTTCTACCTTCTACCTTCTATCTTCTACCTCCAATATTCTACCTTCTGCTTTCTGCCTTCTTCTTTTGGAAGGGGTTTTTACCTCAAATTCTCAAATCGGTTTTTCTCTCATCTAAAACTGTTAGGTCACATAACCTCCCTTAGTCCTAAACCTAGGGCGACTCCTAAACCTGCTCGCTGTTCTGGGGTAATTTCTTGGCTGATTTCGACTCCTAGGGTTTCGATGGGATCGACTTGAGATGCGGGCAAGCTTAATCTTTGCATAAAAAATTCGTCGAGTTTGCCGATCGCAGCTCCCGGACCCGCTAGCAGTAGTTGCGCTACTTCGAGTTCTTCGCTCTGGTTGAGGTAAAAGTCTACTGAGCGGCGCAGTTCGTCTGCTAGTTCTCCCAATACTTTAATCATCGCATTTGTTCCCGGATTGGCGTCTCCCGATGCGCCCATTGTATCTGTGACTGGCAGGGTCATGCCTTGCAGTTCGCTGGTGTCTCTGGTTGGTGGCAGGTTCATGGCTTGGTTGAGGGCGGTCTGGATTTGGTAGGTGCCGATCGGGATGGTACGGTTGAACTGAGGTATGCCGTCCACTACTATAGCTAACTCGGTGCTGTCAAATTCTATGGCGGTGAGAACTGCTGCTTCTTGGGAGGAAAATTGTTGCAGTTGTTCTTTGAGGGTGCGGATTAGGGCAAAACTGGTTACTTCTAATACGTCTATAATCAATCCGGCTTCTTTGAATGTTTCGATGTATGTGTCGGTAACTTCTCTGCGGGTTGCTACTAAGACGACTTGCACTTTTTCTACTCCGTCGTCATCTACAAAAAGGCCTATTTTTTGATAGTCTACGTCGGCGTCTTCTCTAGGAAATGGCAAGTACAGTCCTGCTTCTGCGTTCATGTAATCCCGCAGTTCTTCTTCGTTGAGTTCTGCGGGAACTGGGATGAGGCGGATGACTGCTTCGCGGCCTGGAATGGCTGTGGCTACTCGCTTGGCTTTGATTTTGTTGTCCGTGAGGACGGTACGTATTAGTTCTGCCATTCCCGGCGGATCGACTATTTGTCCTTCTTGTACATAGTCTTCTGGAACTTCTATTGAGGCTAGGATGCCTAATTTTAATGCCTGAGCTTTCTTTTCAAGCTGAATGATGTTGATGCGGTCTGGGGCTATTTCGATCCCGATTCCTGGCTGGCGTTGGGAAAGTAGACCTTTGAAAAAGTTAACCATGTGATTGGGTCGCCGATAATTGCTATTTTTTTCTTTTGTAGTTGGCCAGCCTGATTCAGCGCGCAGGCGTGTTGGAGGGTTGGTTTCCAACTGCAGCCAGAGTGCTGTAATCTCGGTATCCCGCCTTCTTCTGCACAGCTCAGTCTGTGTTGCGCGATCGCTAGTTCCGATTTTATGCTATCCAATTTACTTGACAATAGCTATTCTGCGGAGAATGTCAATAAATTCCAGCTCGATCGACCGAAAACCCGCCGATTCTGCACAAAAACCGACTATCTCGCTCCTGAACCCAGGTACAAAACTCTGTTACTGACTCGTGAGCGCTTGATTCGGGCGATTCCCTACGGGATAGCTTCGCCGCGCGTGCCTTTGTCTGACAAGCGAATTTCCAAGGTGTTACCCGCCACGTGATTTATCTCGCGCAAGTCAATCGAAAGCATCTCAAATCTAAAATCCTTGCGTCCCCCGAATTTATCTCGCGCAAGTCAATCGAAAGCATCTCAAATCTAAAATCTAAAATCGAATGACGGTTCCCATAACTCTCAAATTTTATTCTATGAAACGTAAATCTTGGCAACTTTTTGCTGTTTTTGGGCTGGTGGGGCTGCTGCTGTCTGCGGTGGTGAGTTGCAGCAAGCCGGCTGTTAATTCCCAGGCAAATAATACGCAGGAAATCGAGTTCTGGACTATGCAGCTTCAACCTCAGTTTACTGAGTATTTCAACAAGACGATCGCCGGTTTTGAAGCGGAAAATCCGGGGGTGAAGGTGCGTTGGGTGGACGTTCCTTGGTCGGCGATGGAAAGCAAGATTTTGGGGGCTGTTTCGGCGAAAAATGCGCCGGATGTGGTGAACCTAAATCCCGATTTTGCTTCGCTGTTGGCGGGACGCAATGCTTGGCTGGATTTGGATTCTCGAATTCCGCAGCAAGTTCGCGAGCTCTATCTCCCAAATATCTGGAAAGCTAGTGTACTCGACGGCAAGACTTTTGGCATTCCTTGGTATCTCACGACTGGGGTGACAATTTACAATACGGAGTTGTTGAAGAAGGCTGGAATTGCTAAGCCTCCTGCTACTTATGCCGAGTTGGCAACTGTGGCGAAGCAGGTGAAGGAGAAGACTGGCAAGTTTGCTTTTTTTGTGACTTTTGTGCCGGAAGATTCGGCGGAAGTTTTGCAATCTTTTGTGCAAATGGGTGTACCTTTGGTGGATGCTAAAGGCAAGGCGGCTTTTAATACTGCTAAGGGCAAAGCTGTTTTTCAGTATTGGGTAGATTTGTACAATAACGGACTTTTGCCACAGGATGTTTTGGTGCAGGGACATCGCAGGGCGATCGAGCTTTATCAAGCTGGGGAAACTACTTTTTTAGCTTCGGGCCCTCAGTTTTTGAAGGCGATTGCTGAGAATGCTCCGAGTATTGGTGCTGTTTCGGCTGCTGCGCCTCAAATTACGGGGGAAACAGGTAAGAAGACTGTGGCGGTGATGAATTTGGTTGTGCCCCGCGACAGCAAGCGCCCTGATGATGCTGTCAAGTTTGCTCTGTACGTTACTAATTCTCAAAATCAGTTGGCTTTTGCTAAGGCTGCTAATGTTTTGCCTTCTACGGTTGAGGCTTTGCAGGACGATTATTTTAAGACTGTTTCTGCTGATGCTCCTGCTGCCGATCGAGCTCGGGTTGTTAGTGCTTCTGGGTTGACTTCCGCTGAGCTATTGATTCCGCCTTTGAAGGATGTTAAGAAGTTGCAAAAGGCGATTTATGACAATTTGCAGGCGGCAATGTTGGATGAGAAGTCGGTAGACCAAGCTGTTGCTGATGCTGCTAAGGCTTGGGATCAAAGGTAGTTTTTAAGTGAAGCTGGGGCGGGATTTTTTTTATTTCGCCCCTTGCTTTTTTAGGTCACTTGACGTATTATTAAATAATGGGAATCTGTGCCGCCATATATAAGCAGATATCAGCCTTTAAATGTAAGGTGCGTCGCCTCGCAGAGCTTCCAATCATCGCGAAAAATTCGATGGCGACGCACCTTACGATTAGCAATCGCCCCTTGTTTTTAAGGTTGAATTGTCCAGTCTTCCTGCACTAAATCAGGCACTTGCGAAAAATCTCGGTAGTTGCGCGTAACGAGGATAGCCTTATTAGCAAGTACAATAGCAGCAATCCGCAAATCTTGCGTGCCGATGCGTATTTTTTGACGGCGTAACTCAGTGTAAATAGTGAAAGCATTCGGGTCAAATTTCAGAATGTTGAGATTTTTGAAATCATCTAATGTATCCCATAACCTGGTGTAACCCCATACTAATTTGTCCGCTTGCGAAGATGTCGAAGCCTTTCTGATAAAATCGAACCAGCCGCGAATTACTTCCTCTACGGTTACGATAGTTACAGCAAGGTTTTCTGCGTTAACCTCGATTCGCTGCACCATCATTGGATCATTCTTTTGCCAATCGGAGAAACAATTCGTATCAAGTATGTATAGGCTCATTCTGTCTCAACCGCATCGTCAATTTGACTGTAATAAGCTTCGGTTTCTGCATCGAGTTCGCGGCGATATTCTTCTATGTGTGCCAATACCTCATCGTAATACGGATCGTTTTCATACTTACCAGCTAACCTCACCCAAGGATTGTTCGATCGACTATTCGTGAGTTTGACAGAGACGATTTCTGCTTCGGCTAGCTGGGCATTTACTAAATCGTGAAGGTTTTGCAGTGCTTGCGATCGCGTCTCGCCAAAAGCTTTGCATTCGGGCCATCCCAGCAACGCTGCACTGACTGTTGTGTCTGATTCGTTTTTAATGATTATGTGAGCAGTTGAGCTGTCGAGGTCGCCCCCAAAGTTAGTGCGATCGGCTGCGCGAATGTCGCAGGTAGCGTTACCTGTTAACAGTGTTTTTGTCTTGACTGTCTGCTTGGTGTTTTCCTGGCGCGGATTTTCTCTTTCTCCAATGATAAGCGGGTCTGCTTTGCGAAGCGCGTCAAGAAATTTGACCATGTTTACTCTCTCCTTGGTGTTTTCCTGGCCTAACTTTTCTATTACTGGCCCGATCGCCGAGGCAGGAGTTACCTTGACTGTAGAATCGATGTTTTCCTGACGCTGCTTGATTATGTTTCGCCTGAAAAGCTCGTCAAATAGTAAAGTTTGCTCTTGGGCTGGCAAAGCTTCTATATATTCAATTAGCCTTTGCACCGATATAAGGCTGCTCATAAACTTCTATCTCTAAATTTTTCTAAACTCACTTGTATTGTAACAAAAATTTGGCATTGGGCATTGGGCATTAGGCATTAATCTTTTTTGCTCTCGCCCCTTCCTTTTTTCGACCACTTGACGTATTATTAAATAATGGGAATCTGTGCCGCCATATATACGCAAATATCAGCTTTTAAGTTATTATCGAATGATGAAATTACCGCCTCTTCACAACGCGGAGTCGGAGGAGAACTCTGGATAAGTCAATCTCGACTATTTTAGAGGTAAATGTTTGTTGATAAAAACGATCGCTCATCCCAGAAACCGGGTTTCTTTATCCCGTGCGAGCCTCTTTCTCAATTCAGCTTAATTGATGATTTGTACGAATACAGCCTGAATTCCTCAAATATTCAGAAATTTGACTCGTGTTAAAATCAAAACTCAGCTCAGAATAGGATAAAATTCTTATGCCAGCGATGACACTCAAAGATTTAAACCAAGTTCAAACCCTTTTTTCCGAAGCGGGTTTAGATTACAAAATTGAACTAGAAGACGGGAGACTTTCAATTGTGGGGCCATCAGACATCGTATCCAGTGAAATCAGCAGTATTTTGATTCGTTTGCTGGGTAACTGGGTTTATCCCCGTCGCTTGGGGAGAGTCTTTGACTCCGCAGGCGGTTTCATCATGCCGGATACGAATGTGAAAGCGCCGGATGTTTCTTTTGTGCGCGCCGCCCGCTTGCGCCAAAGTCCGCGTTATTTTGGAGAACTTGTCCCCGATTTGGTGGTTGAGATTAAATCTCAGATCGATCGCATTAAGCTTATAGAAACCAAGGTTTTGAAGTTTATAGAGTTGGGTGCGATCGTCGGAATTCTGATCGATCCTGATGAAGAAACAGTGACTATTTATCGCTCTACAGGTGAACCGACTGTTTTAGGAAATGGCGATATATTAACAGTAGCAGAACTTTTTCCCGGTTGGGAATTGCCCATTTCGGAATTGTGGCCTCCTATCTTTACTGAGGAAGAAACACAATTCTGATGCGTTTAAGCTTGGGATTGTTGTTGTTGCAGAAAATAGCCGACGAGATAAAGCGAACCGCAAAGGATTGTTAGGTTGTCGCCTGTAACAGCAGCATCTAAAGCTGTTGTTAAGTCGGGGAAGGCTTGACAGAAAGTTAATTCGGGGCAGATAATTTGAGCTAGGGCGGCTAATTCTGCGGGGGATGATGAGTTTTGATCGGGTACGGGTACTAGGTAAAGTCGATCGCCCTTTTTGAGTAATGCTTTCAAAATATCGTCGCAGTCTTTAGTCGCAAGAATGCCGATTACCCAGTTAATCGGTGACGGGTGATTGTTCAGGCGATCGACATATTCACGCAGGGCGATAGCTGCAGCCGGGTTGTGCGCGCCGTCAATTAATATGTGGCGGTTTTTCCAAGTTGTCTGCTGGAGTCTTCCGGGCCATTGGGTTTTGGCGATACCGTTTTCGATGGCGGTTGGAGAAATTTGCCATCCTTGGTTTTGGAGAGTTTGCAAAGTTGCGATCGCAATTGCTGAATTCATTAGTTGAAATTTTCCCAGCAGCGGCAATTGATATTTTATTTTAACTGCATTTTGATTTAACTGATATTCTGCGAATCCTTGTCCTAAATCTATAGCTGGTTTTACCCAAGTTGCCGGACAGTCTAATTCTTGAATGCGTTTTTCTACTACTATTCTAGCTGATTCTGGCAATTCTCCGATCACGGCCGGACATTTTGCTTTGAGAATTCCGGCTTTTTCCCCAGCAATATCGGCGACGGTGGGGCCGAGTATTTGCCAGTGTTCGAGACTGATAGAAGTGATGACGCTAGCGAGAGGTGTTTCGCAAACGTTAGTCGCGTCTAATCTACCGCCCAATCCAGTTTCTATGACTGCGATGTCTGTTTTTTGTTCTGCGAAATACAGCCAAGCTGCGGCGGTGATTATTTCAAATTGAGTGGGAGTTTCGGTGTTGTTTTCGGTGGCGGCGACAACTCGTTCTAGACACTGTTGCAATTCTGTTGGGGAAATCGGTTTTTGGTTGATGCAAATTCTTTCTGTCCAATCGATTAGGTGCGGGGATGTGTAGCGCCCGACTCGATAGCCTGCTTCTGTTAGTACGGAAGAGAGATAAGCGCAAACGGAACCTTTGCCATTGGTGCCGGCAATGTGGATAATGGGTACTTGTTGGTGGGGGTTGTCTAGTTTTTGGAGAAGTTGGTGAATTCTTTCTAGCCCCAGATGGACGCCGAAATGTTGGTAAGATTGAAGGATGGATTCTGTATTCATTGAGGATGATAAGTTCTGTTTGTGTGTGAATTAGATTTTTTTTATTAACCGCAGAGGGCGCAGAGGGCGCAGAGTGAGAGAAGAAAGAGATAGATATGTAATAAAAGAGAGGTTTATAATTGATTTATTGTATTTATTGCGGGTGAAAAAAGGTGGCTTTGGATATTATTTCTCTGTTTTCGGGTTGTGGGGGGTTGGATTTGGGTTTTCGCTTGGCTGGGTTTAATGTGGTTTGGGCGAATGAATATGATAAGTCTATTTGGGATACGTATAATTTCAATCATCCTGAAACTATTTTAGATCGCAGAGATATCAGAAAAATCAAATCTGATGAAATTCCCAACTGTATTGGGATAATCGGCGGGCCTCCTTGTCAAAGTTGGAGTGAAGCAGGGGCTAAGCGGGGGATTGATGACTGTCGGGGTCAACTTTTCTGGGAGTATATCAGAATTGTGCGGGACAAGCAGCCTTTGTTTTTTTTAGCTGAGAATGTTAGCGGTATTTTGGCGGCCAGAAACAAGGAAGCTTTTACTTATATATTATCGCAGTTTGAGGACATCGGGTATCGGGTTTCCTACAAGTTGGTGAATGCTAGAAATTTTGGGGTTCCGCAAGATAGGCAAAGGGTGATTGTTGTTGGCTATCGGCAGAATCTGGGTTTTGGTTTTGAGTTTCCCGAACCTGGAACCGAGGTTTTGACGCTGAAAGATGCGATTTTTGATTTGCAGGCGATCGCGCCTATGTCAGTTAAGGGTAAATTAGATAATTATCACGATTCTGTCCCAAATCACGAATGTGCGGATTTGGGGTTTTCCAGCATTTATATGTCGCGCAATCGAGTTAGAAGTTGGTCAGAACCTTCGTTTACCATTCAGGCAAGCGGCAGACACGCACCTCTCCATCCTCAAGCTACTAAAATGATTTTAGTTGGCAAAGACAAACGCATTTTTGACCCCAATTCGCCTCTGCCTTACCGTCGGCTTTCTGTGCGAGAGTGCGCCAGAGTTCAGACTTTCCCGGATGATTTTATTTTCAAATATAAGTATATTGCTGACGGATACAAAATGGTCGGCAATGCTGTTCCTGTGAATTTGGCGAGAGTTTTAGCCAGTAAGATTTTTGAGGATATTGTCAACTTAAGCCGACCATCTACCAGTCGCTAGGGAATGAATTCCACGGCGCTTTTAGCGAAAGTCATCGCTATAAAGACTAATCTCAAATCCGTATTATTCATCTCTCTCTTCTCCTCCTCTGTGTCCTCTGTGGCCTCTGCGGTTTAATAATTCCGAATTATCTGTCATTGAAACTTGGTTAACTGACCGAGATTGTGCCCAATCGCATTTGTCCCGCGAATATGAGACAAGGGAGAACCTCCGTACAAAAAGCTATTCAAACTAACTTGATAATTTTGTTGAACTGCTAAATCCAACCACAAATTGTTAATCGCCTCTCCCGGCTTGTAGTCGGGAATGTTGTGCTGATAATAAGGAAAACTGTCTATACAAGTATTGAAAAAGTTTTTCCGCCCGCAATGCTTTAAATACTGATATCGCGGTTTGAATTCTGTTTGATTTTCCAATACTGTATATATAGTATCTGCGAGAGATTCTGGGTCAAATTTGGCGTAAAGACCCGCACCTTCGGGGAAAACTGGCGATTTGCCTCTGGCGTATTGGTTGAATTCTTCAAAGCAAATTACTGGTACGTTGCAACTCATGGCTTCGGTAATTCCCCGGTTTTTTCCTTCGAGGAGGGAACCGAGGACGAATGCTTGTGCCCGCGAATAATATGTGGGGATTTCGCTGTAGTAGTCAACTCTCGGTACTAAGTTAATGTAGTCCGACGGATTGCCTAAAATTGCCTCTACTTGCCGCCATTCTTTTAAGGCGTACTCGTCGAGAGTTTTCAGGTTGCTAGCATCAAATTCGTGGCCGGTGACTACTGTTAATTTTATCGGTTTTTGCGGATATTTTTGACGGTAAACTTTTAAGGCTTTGGCTATGATTGGCAAATTTTTTTCTTCGGAAATTCGGGCGACGGCTAGCAAGTCGATGTCTTTGGCGGGGACGTTGCGCGGGGAAATTAAGTATTCGTTGATGAAGTCGGTGTCTTGTAGTGGTATGATTGGTTTGTGTGCGCGATCGGGATAAGTTTCGCGAAACCACTTTTCTCGCTGCGGGTTTTTGTATAAACTGGAGTAGGCGTCAGCTATGGGGGCCCAGGAGTAGGAGATTCCGGGGGAATAGGTGAAGGAGAAAAATACTGAGGAAAGTTGGGGAAATAGTTTGTTGATGAGTTCGACTGCTTCGCTGAAGTAAATTCCTTTGATGAAACGCCCTTCGTAAAACAATGGGGGAAGCAAGACGTAGAAACTGACGGTATCGAAGCGGTGGGGTTGGTCTTCAAATATCTCCCAGGTAAAGGCGTCTAAGTCTGCATAGATTTCGGCGATTGGTTTGTTGATGTGGGGGTTGCGTAAATATGGTTTTTGTCGATCGTAGTTTCCGCGTACCATATAATTCTGAGTGTGAGTATCTAGCTTTTTTTATTTAACCGCAGAGGGCGCAGAGGGCGCAGAGAAGAAGAGAGATATTCACAAGTTATCTAAGGGTTGTTCTAGTGATTCATTGTCGCCTATTGTGAGGGCGAGTTGGTATATTTGGCGGCGGGGGAGGGATGTTTGTTGCGCTAGCTGGCGGCTGGCTTGGGAACGACTTATTCCTTCTGCAATTAATGTTTGCAATTCTGCTTTAATGGCGTCTTCGGAAAATATTGGTGCGGCTGTTTGGATACCGGCAATTACCAGGGTAAATTCTCCCTGGGGTTCGCGATTGGTGTAAAGTTCGATCGCACTTTCTATACTACCACGCCAAAACTCTTCGTGCATTTTGGTTAATTCTCTGGCCAGCACAATCTGTCTGTCGCTTCCCAAACTATTTGCTAAATCTTGTAAAGTTTGTCGCAATCGGTGCGGAGATTCGTATAATATTATAGTGCGGGATTCTATTTGCAAAGCTTCTAAACTCTGTTGGCGTTCTTGACCTTTTACGGGTAAGAAACCTTCAAATACAAATCTCTCTGTGGGTAATCCTGATGCAGTTATGCCAACAATGCAGGCGGTCGGGCCGGGAATCGGAATAATGTTAATATTAGCATCGGCGCAAGCTTTGACTAACTCGGAACCGGGGTCAGAAATTCCGGGCATCCCGGCATCGGTGACGAGGGCGATATCTTTTCCTAAATGCAGTTTGTCGATGAGTTCGGGAAGTCGTTGGTGTTGGTTGTGTTCGTGATAGCTGATTTGGGGAGTTTTGATTTGAAAATGGTGCAAAAGTTTGCCTGTATGGCGGGTATCTTCGGCGGCGATGAAGTCTACTTTTTGCAAGATTTTGATGGCGCGAAATGTCATGTCTTCCAGGTTGCCTATCGGGGTTCCTACGATGTAAAGTGTTCCTGTATTGGGATTTGCTTGCATTTTAAGATTGAGATTTTTTAACGATAGGACACGGGCGGGACGCCCATGCCACAGGCCCATGCCACACATTTAAGAAGATATGAAAACTGGATTGTTTTTGGGATTGGCGACTTTAGATTTAATTTATTTGGCCGGGAAGCCTCCGGGTGAAAATCAGAAAGTTGTTGCTTCTGATTGTACCATTGCTGCGGGCGGGCCGGCGGCTAATGCTGCGGTCACTTTTAGCTATTTGGGGAATGCGGCGGTATGGGCCGGCGTTTTGGGCACTCACGCGATCGCCCAATTAATTCGTGCAGACTTAGCGGAGTATAATGTCAGGATAATCGATTTGGAACCGGGGCGATCGCACTCGCCGCCAGTTTCCTCGATTATTGTAACTGAAGCAACGGGCGATCGATCGGTAATTTCCATCAATGCTACGAAATCGCAAGTTGACAGTCAAACAATTAACCAGGATATTTTAACCTCAGTTAATATTGTACTGCTTGACGGACATCAAATCGCAGCCAGTCAAGAAATTGCTCAACTTGCCAAGTCAAAAAACATTCCCATTGTCCTCGATGGCGGCAGTTGGAAACCCGGATTAGAACAAATATTACCTTTTATTGAATGGGCTGTATGTTCGGATAACTTTCATCCGCCCAACTGCGACAATTCCGAACAAGTCTTTGCTTACCTCTCAGCAGCCGGAATTCCCAATATTGCCATCACTCGCGGCGAAAAATCAATTTTATACCTCAGCAATGGCAGTTACGGCACTATAGAAGTACCTCAAATTCAAGCCACAGACACTTTAGGCGCGGGCGACATCTTTCACGGCGCTTTCTGTCACTACATTTTGCAAAATAATAACTTTACAGATACTCTCACCGCATCAGCTAAAATCGCTTCCCATTCCTGCAAAAATTTCGGAACCCGCGCCTGGATGAATAAGAGTTAATTTTCAATTAAAATTAACCAAACTATCCGGTTAAAACCCCTCAAAGCTAGAAAACTTGAACTAGCAACACCTGTTAAGTTAAAATCCTGACAGCAACCTCGACAAAATTTGTGAACTTCCCTTTTCTCTTCCTTCGCGCCCGTGGAACAGGCGTCTCGCCTGTGAATTTTCGCAGTTCGTTAAAATTGCTATATTAGTAAAACAACCTCAAATCAAACCAAACAGTCCCAAAACAACATACCCGAATCATGTCTGACACCCAACCCCTAACTATCACCCTTCCCCCTTTGCGGATTACCCTAACAGAACAACAGCAAGTTAACCTAGAATGGCTGACACAAAACTTGCCCAATCTACTCACCCCAAGCAAACAAGAACTTCCCGACAATATGAAACAGTGGGTGGCGGCTAACAAATTATTAAATCAACCCGATGCAGAAATCATTCAAGGACTAATAAATACCGGCATAGATGCGGAAACAGCCACCGCAGAAGTTAGGGAAATCTCCTCTCATCCCTACTTTCAAGCAGGCAGTCAGTACGTGCAGTTATTGCAGAAATTAGAATCGCATCTCAGGATTAGCAATCAATTAGCTGCATTGTCTTCCAAGTTTGGCACAATCGAACGCAAAAGCAGTCTTTCCAGAGAGTATTTTCTCGAAAATTACTACGCCAAAAATACTCCAGTAATTATTACCAATATCATGCACAACTGGAAAGCGTTGCAGTTGTGGACGCCGGAGTATTTGCAAGAAAAATATGGCGATGCAGAGGTACAAATTCAAGCCAACCGCAATTCCGACCCGAATTACGAAATCAAGATAGAAAATCACAAAAAAATTGTTTTGTTCCGCAAATATGTAGACATGGTGGTCAAGGGCGGGCCTAGCAACGACTACTACATGGTTGCTAACAACCAAACTCTTGAAAGAGAGGAATTTAAACCGCTATTTAACGACATTGAAATTTTTCCCGAATACCTCAATCCAACGGATACAAAAGGCAGAGTTTTCTTTTGGTTCGGGCCGAAAGGCACGATTACACCGCTACACCACGACCCAGTTAATTTAATTTTAGCTCAAGTGTCTGGTCGCAAACTAATTAAATTGATTTCTCCGCAACAAACACCTCTGCTTTACAATCACGTCGGAGTTTTCAGCAAGGTTGATGGCGAAAATCCAGATTATGACAAATACCCGCTTTACAGAGATGCGAAAATTATTGAAGTGATTTTGGAACCGGGAGAAGCTATCTTTATTCCTGTCGGTTGGTGGCACCATGTAAAATCATTGGAAGTGAGTATTTCGGTTTCGTTTACTAATTTTGTGTTTCCTAATTATTATGAATGGAAATATCCTCATATTAATTGGTAATTGCTAATGTATGGTTCCCAGGGGCGGGCACGGGGGCACCGCCCCTACAGAAATCGGCGTTTATCTGCGGTTCAAAAAAAAAGAAATTCATGAAAACTCTCGAAGAAATCAGCGAAATTTCACGATCGATCGCCTGGAGTGCATCAGATATCCTACAATCCTATTATCGCCAGGATTCCAACACTCCTAACCTCGACATCCAAGAAAAAAAAGATGGCCCCGTCACCGCCGCCGATGTCGCTGTCAACTCTTACATTCTCGACGGATTGCAGTCGGCTTTAGGGAATGCAGAATTTGGCTATCTCAGCGAAGAAACTTACAAATCTTATTTAGAAAAAAACGGTCAAATTCCCTTACCTCAAAGTTGGGTTTGGATTATTGACCCTTTGGATGGAACGCGAGATTTTATTGACAGGACAGGTGAATTTGCTGTTCACATTGCTTTAGCCTTCGAGGGAAGACCGGTATTGGCAGTTGTGGCCTGGCCGCAACAGCAAAAGATTTATTACGCAATCCGCGATGCGGGCGCTTTTATGGAAAGTCGGGCCGGTTCTGCGGTCAAGTTGCAGGTTTCGGCGCGAAATATAGTGGCAGATTTATCTATAGTAACTAGCCGCAGTCACCGGGGCGATCGCTTTAATCAATTGTTACAAAAACTGCCATGTCAGAATCAAATAGCTGTCGGTAGCATTGGCTGTAAAATTGCGACAATTGTCGAACAAAAGGCTGATGTTTATATTGCGCTTTCGGGAAAGTCGGCACCGAAAGATTGGGATTTAGCTGCACCGGAATTAATTTTGACTGAAGCGGGCGGTCAATTTACTCGTTTTGACGGTTCTGCTTTGCAATATAACCGGGGAGATGTGAGTCAGTGGGGGGGATTGTTGGCGAGTAATGGTTGCTGTCACGCTGCTTTGTGCGGGCAAGCTGAGGAGATTTTAGCAGGGATAGATGGGGGTTTGAAGTAAGTCCGCGCGTGCGAAGCTATCCCGTAGGGAATCGCCCGTAAAGATGGTAACGAATCAGTTTTAGGG
>NZ_JAUBOR010000018.1:94372-126202 GCF_036700305.1 Microcoleus sp. Z1_A1 | reverse complement strand
GAGCGCGATCGGACGATCGTCCGATCGCGCTCGACTATTATAATTTACTTGGGGACAATTAATCCACCCTGCTATTTTTCGGAAAATGCGGAAGAGCGATCGGGAGCATCTCACTTTTGCAGCCAAAGTAGAAATCTAAGTTTTGAGGGAGTAGGCAGAAGGAAAGAGGAAGAAGGAAGGAGCCAGAAGAAGTGTTTTTACCAATATGAGATGCTCCCGATCGATCGCCCTTTCTAAGGACAATTCAGAAAGGATCTCGCTCACTTCTCCCCTATAATTCCAATCAATCCCTCTTTCAAAGACTGGATATCTACATCTTGAAGCCTTCCCAATTTTTTGAGAATCAGTTGCATCTCAATTGTCGTAATAACTGGCTTAATCATAAAAGCTTTTAAAAGCCCAGCCGATCGCCAATCTGTGATGATAATATCACAGACTTTTGGGCTAATGCTAACTTGGCTAGTTATACCCATAAGAATGCGATCGGGATATTCTGCATTATAAACGTCAGAACTAATAACAACTGCTGGACGTTTTTTAGTGGTAGTTTGATCTGTAAAAGGAAACGGAACTAAAACCACGTCACCAAAATTATAACTCGTCATACTCCGCGTCCTCTGGGTTATCCCAAATTTTAGCAAAAGCTGCTTCTGAGAGTTTAGTTGCAGTATAAACGAGAAGACGATCTTCACTTCGCGTTAAAAGGAAATCGATAAAATCTTCTAATACCGTAATTTTATCGGGCGGTAAACTACGGATTTTTTCCATCAGCTTTGTTTCCTGGTTTGGGGCGACACTCATGTTATCTCTCACTTCTTAATGTTAAATCAGCATATATTGTAAAAATACTAGAAAACTCCCTGAAGTTATTTGGCTCACAAACTGTTTAGAGTTACCACTATTTTTATGATAACATACATTCGTAGATAGTGCAAAAAAACTAGCAAGTATTAATAACGCCATATTCACCGATAAACTATGAAAAAAATCATCATTGGCATCATGGGCCCCGGCGAAAGTGCCGCATCAACTGACTTAGAAAACGCCTATCAACTCGGGCAACTCATCGCCGAAGCAGGGTGGATATTGCTAACTGGCGGCAGAAATGTCGGCGTCATGGATGCCGCCAACAAAGGAGCAAAATCAGCTAACGGTTTAACAGTCGGCATCCTTCCGGGGAATGACACTCGCGGCATTTCTGAATCTGTAGATATTGCGATCGTCACCGATATGGGAAACGCCAGAAATAACATTAACGTTCTTTCTTCAGATGTAATAATTGCCTGCGGTACGGGCACGGGCACTGCTTCGGAAATCGCCCTCGCCCTCAAAGCTAACAAACAAGTTATATTGTTAAATCACAGCGCCGAAAGTCAAGTTTTTTTTAAATGTTTAGCACAATTTAACATCTTTGTGGTAAACAATGCTGTAGAGGCTATGAATCAAGCTCGCGAAATCCTAGCAAATTCAAGATGAAATCCAAGATGAGAGTAAGCAAATTCAACTTTTGTGCGATCGGCATTTTCCTGACTTTGGGGATTTTCGTCAGTACCAAAGCAGACGGAAGAATTGCACAGTTCAGTTTCAACAACAAATCCACTCAAAAATTAGCACAAACCCTCCCTCCTCCTCCCCCTTTCGCACAGCCTGTTACCGAACAAGAAGCGCCACCTATTCGCAGCGAATCCGTGCCGGATCAAATAGCTTTAGCAACCCATTTGCAGACCATCAAAGCTAGAATGTACGGTGCTTACTGGTGTCCTCACTGTCACACGCAACAAGAACTTTTCGGCAAAGAAGCATTTACCGCAATTACTTACATTGAGTGCGATCCCAGAGGCAAAGATGCTCAACCGGATTTGTGCAAAGCTGCCAATATTAAAGCTTATCCCACTTGGGAAATTCGGGGGAAATATTACACGGGGCGGCAATCTTTGGAAAAACTGGCTATTTTATCCGGTTATAAAGGCAGCAGCAATTTTCTGCCACCGGTTCCCTCTCCTTAAAAATATCTAAATTAGTTCACACTTGCACTCGCCCACTAAGAAACCGGGTTTTTGAACCGAGATTGACTGTTTTCAGCAATTATTTTGGTAAAAAACCCGGTTTCTCGCCACCCGTGCGTGCAAGAGTATAAATGTAGGGTACCCACGGCGCACCTAAAATTATGATTTTTATGAATCCAACTTCTGAATAATCTGAATTGACATCACAGCGAGCTGGTTATTTAATGGTAATTAGGCGGACAGATATATGTCAATTTCAGACTAGCAGTTATTCAGGAGACTGAAGCGATGCAGTTACAATTTAGCAATAAACAAATAATCTGGAGCAGTTTGCTGTGCTTTTCGGCAATTGCATTTCCCCTAACAAGCCAAGCTATAACAGTACAAGAAGTACCGAATCCCCGTCAAGTAAATAACACTTGGGTAACGGACAAGGCAAACATTCTCAGCAACAGCACCGAAACTCAGCTAAATCAAATGATTTCGGATTTAGAGGCGAAAAATGGCTCAGAAATCGCTGTTGTGACAGTGACTGGTACTAAACCATCGGCGACACCAAAAGCATTTGCTACAGAACTATTTAACTTTTGGGGTATTGGCAAGAAAGGTAAAAATAACGGAGTTTTATTGTTGATTTCTTCGGGGGAACGCCGCGTTCAAATTGAAACAGGTTCTGGCATTCAAAGCATTTTGCCGGATGCTAAAGCAGTGGGCATTATTCAAGCCGAAATTACGCCCCGATTTAAACAGCAGGACTTTGACGGGGGCACATTAGCCGGGACAAAGGCGTTAGTAAATGTTTTACAAACTCCGACGGTAAATGCTCAATCTCAAACCACGCTACCTTTGGCTCCAATCGTACCATCTCAAGGGGTGAAACCGTCACCAACACCTAGTCAATCGCCAGTTATTAGCAATAGTACCTCCACAGGTGAAGATTCATCGAATCCAATCTATGACTTACTTGGGTTCTTATTCATAGCATTTATACCTTGCTTCATTATCTTCAGGATATTTGGCAGCTTATTTTCTGGGAAATCTCCTTTCCCCTCCCGCAGCCGTTATCAGGGCAATAACCGCAGTAACTACAGCAGTAGCAGTAGTGACTACAGCAGTAGCAGTAGCAGTAGCGACTCCGGGGGTAGCTTTGGCGGGGGCGAGTCTAGTGGTGGGGGTGGCGGTGGGGATTGGTAATTCGGGAAGCGAGGTAGAAACCGAGTTTTTTTAGCAGGAATTAGTCCCCCTCTGCGGGTAAGAAAGTTTGTATAGTTGCGCTTTCAACCGCCGAATAATCGAGGAGTAGTTAACTAAAATACTCTTCAACAATTTTCAAAATCCGCGAGGAGGCCAAACCGTCCCCAAAGGGATTAATTGCCATTGCCATTGCGTTGTATGCTTCCGCATTGCTCAGCAATTCTGCCGCTGCTGCTGTAATTATATCAGAATTAGTACCAACCAGTTTAGCAGTACCCGCAGAAATTGCCTCTGGTCTTTCTGTGGTTTCTCGTAATACTAAAACTGGCTTGCCCAAACTAGGTGCTTCTTCTTGCAAGCCGCCGGAATCAGTTAAAATTAAATGACATCTCTGAATTGCTCCTACTAATTCTGCGTAATCTAAAGGTTCAGTTAAAAAGACTCTCGGATGGTCGCCCAAAAGAGCTTTTAAAGGTTCTCTGACTGTGGGATTTCGGTGTAGAGGTAAGAGCAAGGCTGTATCGGGAAACTTATCTAAAATTTGGAGAAATGCCCGCGCAATTCCTGCTAATGGTTCTCCCCAATTTTCGCGGCGGTGAACTGTTGCTAAGATAGTGCGATATTTGCTCCAATCTAAATTGGGAATGTTGCATTCTGGTTGGCGTTTGGCGACAGAAAGCAAGGCATCGATTACTGTGTTGCCTGTACGGTGAATTTCTCCCAAAACGCCCGATCGCCCTAAATTCTCTTGAGCCAGCTCTGTCGGGGCAAAATGCAGCCGTGTGAGCTGAGATATCAACCGTCGGTTAGCCTCTTCGGGGTAAGGATTGAACACGTCGTCTGTCCGCAATCCCGCTTCTACGTGACCTACGGGTATTTTCTGGTAAAATGCAGCTAAAGCAGCGGCAAACGCTGTGGTTGTATCGCCCTGTACTAACACGATTTGGGGCTGCAATTCTTTAAACAAGGCTTCCAAACCCTGCAAACTCCGGGATGTAATATCCGTCAAGGTTTGCTGGTGCTGCATAATTGCTAAATCCCGATCGGCTTTTAGATCGAACATTCGCATTACTTGCTCGACCATTTCTCGGTGCTGACCGGTTAAAATTACTTGGGTGTCAAAGGTTGGCGAATTTTTGAACAGTTGAATTACTGGGGCTAGTTTAATCGCTTCCGGGCGAGTTCCTAAGACGATGCAAACGCGGTGTGTGGCTTCGGGCATGGTAAAATTGGGTAGTTGAGATTTGCGAGGCTCTTAAAGGCTGAAGATTTTAGAGCTGGTTTGAATCGTTGGTTAACAAGATTTATTTTTTTATGAACCGCAGAGGGCGCAGAGGGCGCAGAGGAGAGAAGAGAGAGAGAAATTGGTTTGACGTTGGGTGGGGGCGGGTTTTTGAGATTGTGAGTTTTAGCCAATTATTGTCGGTGAAACCCGCCCCTACAGGATTATTGATATTAGTACATTTTTGTTAATTGCTTATGCCCTATCGTTACATTCTATTTTACAAACCCTATGATGTTTTAACTCAATTCACTGACAATTCAGGGGAAGTTAAACGCAGAACCCTGAAAGATTATATTCCTATTCCTAACATTTATGCAGTAGGAAGGCTCGATCGCGATAGTGAAGGTTTGTTGCTGCTAACCGATGATGGACAAATGCAGCACCGCCTCAGTGACCCGAAATTCGCTCACCCCCGCACTTACTGGGTGCAGGTGGAACGAATTCCTGATACAGGTGCGATCGCCGCTTTGCAGACAGGTGTCACAATTCAAGATTATCGGACTCGATCGGCAAAAGTGCAATTATTGTTAGAAGAACCCGCTTTGCCGCCCCGCGAACCGCCGATTCGATTTCGCAAAAACGTGCCGACAGCTTGGCTGGAAATGACTCTGACAGAAGGCCGCAACCGTCAAGTGCGCCGGATGACCGCAGCAGTAGGGTTTCCGACGCTGCGGCTGGTCAGATGTGCGATCGGGCATTTGCGTCTGGAAGGCCTCAAACCCGGTGAATGGCGCGAATTAACTCAAGCCGATTTTAGATTTTAGATTTTGGATTTTAGATTGGGGAATTACAGTCAACCGCCTTGACATTTAGGACATTCTTGATATCTGAAACTATGACTGCGACTGCATTTCCCTTCTTCCTTCTTCCGACTTCCTGATATCCGTTACATCCGTTACATCCGTTACACAATCCGTTGCCGAACTTCCTTCTTCCTTCTGCTTACTTTCGAGGGGGCAAAATAAAACTCTCGTTTCCATCCCGATCTTTTTGCACCTGAGCTCCCAACTTGACAAGAGCTTGTCTCGCCCTTTGACGCACCAACTTATCAGTTGTTTGAGCATAAACCGTGCTCCAAGCAGTAAACCGCACCGGCACGCTATCGGGATCTCGGCGCAAAAACTCAGCAGTTGCTCGAAACCTCGGCGCCAATGAAGCTCCTTCTGGGGTTCCTTCCACCCAATCAGCGGCCATTTCGTGGGAGCGAATTGACTCGGGAATATCCCCCAACAGCAGCAACTCATCAATACCTTTCGTTCGCCACACTATCCACGATTGGGAATGAAGTTGGGGCGAAAGGGCAAGGGCCCTAGTACCACGCTCTATAAAGTTAACAGCAGTTTCAGGGTTTCCTTGATAAAAAGAAATAGCTGTGGAGAGAAACAGGTAGATGTCAGCCCACCGCGGGTCGCGCTGCGTAACTATGTCAAAATAATCTTGGCTCAGATTGTAGCCCGTCACATCTCGCGCTTCGTCGTCGCCAAAATACTGCAAAAATTTGAGAAATGTCCAATCTGCAATTAAATTATCAAATCCAAAACTAGGGATAGTTTTGAGCATTCTCAGCCGCAGGGCTTCTTGCTGCGCTTCTTGCTGTGCGGCTTGCTTGAAACTGGCAGCAGACATTCCAGAGGGCGGGTTTTGCCCCTGAACGCCAACTGGGGACATTCCGCCTAACTGCCCGCTAGACTGCATGGCGACGACCCCCGCCAGCGCTGCTAGACCAATAACTCCATTAATGAGCAGGCTCAACCACTTACGCGAAAATTGTTCGATTTTAGCTTCCACGGCACTTTATAAATCCAAGTTTTAAATTAAGTTTATTGAAAGAGAGTAATAATTGGTTGGCGATCGACTATGAATCTCGTTAGACTGTCCAAAGGGATGGTGGAGCCTCCACACAATAGTTTAAGTAGTAGTGTGAGATTTTTTAGCAATATAAAATCTCAAATCAAAAATCTAAAATCGAATTGAGCCAAATTCAATGAATCAAGCCCGCAAACGCTTTTCTAAGTTACAGGCAGCCCTGTTCAGTGGGGCGATGGCAACAACCGCTTCGATATCTTTACTCGTTCCCGGCCTGAGTCAATCAGTCCGCGCCGAGCTTCAAGATAGCCCCAAAGCTGTCTTGGACGAAGCTTGGCAAATTGTGAACCGAGACTATGTTGATGGCAGCTTTAACAAGACTGACTGGCAAGTAACCCGCCAAGAACTGCTGAGCAAAAATTATACCTCTCGCGAAGCGGCCTACACCGCCCTCCGCAAAGCCCTAGAGAAATTAAACGACCCCTACACCCGCTTCATGGACCCGAAGCAGTACGAAGCGCTGACAAATCAAACCTCTGGGGAACTGACAGGGGTGGGGATGAGGCTGGAAGAAGACGAGAAAACGAAAGCGATTAGGGTAGTCGAGCCGATGGAAAATTCCCCGGCCCTGAAGGCAGGGATTCTAGCGGGTGATACGATTTTGGTGATTGACGGCAAAACTACCAAAGGCATGACTGTCTCGGATGCGGCTCAGATAATTCGGGGCGATGAAGGCACGAAAGTCACGCTGCGGATTGCTCGTGAGGGCAAAAGCGAATTTGACATCACTCTGACTAGGGCGAGAATTGAGGTAGCCGCGGTTCGCTACAGCCTCAAGAATGAAGGGGGTCAGAATGTCGGTTACATCCGTTTGCAAGAGTTTAGCTCCCACGCGGGCGAACAAATGGAGGCGGCGATTAAAAAGCTCTCGGCTCAGAAAGCTGACGCTTTTGTGTTGGATTTGCGGGGGAATCCCGGCGGGTTGCTGCGAGTGAGCATTGATATCGCTCGGATGTGGATGGATACAGGGGCGATCGTCCGCACAGTCGATCGCACGGGCGATTCTCAGGAAATGAAGGCAAATCGCACTGCGCTCACTGACAAGCCTTTGGTGGTGCTAGTGGACGACAACTCAGCCAGCGCCAGCGAGATTTTGGCCGGTGCTCTGAAGGATAACAAGCGCGCAACTGTGATGGGCGGCCAAACTTTTGGCAAAGCTTTGGTGCAGTCGGTGCATTCTTTGGCTGACGGTTCGGGATTGGCGGTGACGATCGCTCACTACTATACTCCCAACGGTACGGATATCAGCCAGAAGGGGGTTACTCCTGATGTTAAGGTGGAAATCACCGACGAACAAAAGCTGAAATTAGCTAACAAACCGATGTTGGTTGGGACTAAGGATGATCCTTGCTACGCGCAGGCGATCGCACTTTTGAAAACTACTGCTTCCTCGGCGCGTCCCGTGGCCGCTAATGAGGTTCTTGTTCCTAAAAAGTAAGTAGTTGAAATTAGCACTTATTAACAATTAGCTTTAAGATGAAACCCGCGCCGGCGGGTTTTATTTTTGTAGTTTTATTTAGCTTCAGATTGCTAGAAAATGGTTTGTAATAACAGCCAACTATTTAATCCTACTATAATACTAGCCACTAACCAAGCTACCGCCGTTCCGTTGGATAACTTGACCACTGTTAGATAAGCAGTGATCGCAGCCCCTATCGAGGCAATTCCTGCCGTGATGGGACGAGAATAGCGGTGAATCCAGGGCTGAGAACTTTGACGACGCATAGTATTTTTGACCTCAAAATGTATGTTTCAATTGTGGCGTAAGGTGGGCAATGCCCGCCCTGCGAAAACTCTATTTCAAAACTCTAGTCGCATTAAAAATAGCTGCTAAAGCCACCCCAACATCAGCAAAAACTGCCTCCCACATTGTAGCTAACCCAAAAGCACCCAAAGCAATAAATATGCCTTTGACTGACATGGCAAAAATGATATTTTGCCAGACAATATTGTGAGTTTTTCGGGCAATTTGGATGGCTTCAGCCACCTTTGACGGTGCATCTGCCATAATTACAACATCGGCAGTTTCGATCGCCGCATCGGAGCCCAAACCCCCCATCGCTATGCCCACATCAGCCCTAGCAAGCACTGGTGCATCATTAATTCCGTCTCCAACAAAGACAATTTTCTCGCCTTTTTTAGATTGACCGATCAGTTTTTCGATCGCCTCTACTTTTCCTTCGGGTAATAACTCGGCTAAGTAGGAATCTAAACCGAGCTTTCTCGCAACACTATCGGCTACAGCTTGATTATCTCCTGTGAGCATCACGATTCGCTCAACACCCAGTTTCTTGAGGTCGCGAATAGCCTGTACAGCGTCTTCCTTAAGCTCGTCAGCAATCAAAATATACCCAGCGTAGCGGTTGTCTACCGCTAAATGTACTACTGTACCTTCAGCATTGCAGAGATCGTGAGCAATATTTTCTCGGTGCAGCAAACGGTCATTTCCCGCCAGCACAATTTGATTATTTACTTTTGCTCGGATGCCGTGTCCCGCGATTTCTTCGTAATCTTTCACATCCAATGAATCTATCTTTCCGCCGTAAGCTTCCAGAATAGATTTCGCGACTGGGTGATTTGATTGAGATTCTACTTTAGCAGCTATTGCCATCAACTCTGTTTGGGAAAAACCATTTGTAGGCACAATTTGTGCTACTTTAAAAACTCCTTTTGTCAAAGTTCCTGTTTTGTCCAAAACAACTGTCTTGACTGCTGTCAGGGTATCTAAAAAAGTCGAGCCTTTAACCAAAATACCGCGTTTGGCTGCACCACCAATTCCCCCAAAGTATCCCAAAGGAATGCTAATAACCAATCCGCAAGGGCAGGAAATAACTAACAAGACTAGGGCGCGGTAAACCCATAAAAATCTGTCTGCATTAGTTGCTCCTGAAATGAACAAAGGCGGAATTAAAGCCACTGCTAGCGATGCAAATACTACAAAAGGCGTGTAGTAACTGGCAAATTTGGTGATAAATTTCTCAGTTTCAGCTTTTTTGCTTCTGGCATTTTCTACTAATTCCAGAATTCGGGATATGGAAGATTCACCGAAGAGTTTGGTAACTTTGACGGTGAGAACTCCTGTCTGGTTAATTGTTCCTGCTAAAACTGTTTCTCCAACTTTCACGGTTCGAGGTACTGATTCTCCAGTTAGTGCAGATGTGTCAATCTGAGAATTGCCGTCTATAATTTCACCGTCTAAGGGAATTTTTTCTCCCGGTTTGACAAGGATGATCTCGCCGACTGCTACGGTTTCTGGCGAAACTTTTTTGATGTCGCCATTTGCTTTGAGGTTGGCGCTGTCTGGGCGAATTTCTAAAAGCGATCGGATCGATTGACGCGATCGCCCAACCGCAAATTCTTGAAAAAGTTCTCCGATTTTGAAAAACAACATCACCCCGACTGCTTCAGGGAGTTTGTGAATAGCGACAGCGCCGAGTGTTGCTATAGTCATTAAAAAATTTTCATCAAAAAATCGACCTCGCAGAATGTTGCGACCCGCACTGGTTAAAACATTCCATCCGCTTAAAAGATAGGCTGGGATGAAAACCAGATATTCACCTATAGAATAGGGCGTGTTGTGCAGTTTTTCTTCAAAAATTAAACCGCCGACAAATAGTACAACAACCAATATCACAGGAATCAATTCTTGATTCAGGTTAAAATCTCCGTGGCCGTGGCCCTGGCCCTGGCCGTCGTGGTTAGGATTCTCATGGGTGAGATTGTCGTCGTTGTGACTGCAACTAGAGCAGCCGGAATTGCTCGATTTTGCTTTTTGCATGGTTTTTGCTGGGTTTATTCCAATACCTGATTGTATAAACATATATTCATATTATAGGGTCAAAAATAAAAAATACTAGATTTTGAGTTAAAAATCTAGTATTTTTTAGAAAAATATTGCTAAGTTGGTAGCGAACGTTACTAGGGATTAAGAGTAATAACTATTCTCAGTTTCCGATTGAGAGAGAGAATGATTATCCCTATGGGTTAGTAATTAACTAATTAAGCCGCCGGATAAACTCTAAAGGCAAACCATCAGTATCGGCAATAAAAGCTACTTCGTAAACATTTTGCCCGATCGCCTGTTGAGTCGGTTCTAATAAAACTTTCAAAGCTTGAAACTGGTTTGGTTGGTCTTTAGCAGCTTCCTCAAACCGCTCTTTCAGAGACTGCAACCAGCTAGGCAAGTCAGTTGTCGCCTCAGTTAAATCGAAAGATAAATGATAATATCCAACATAATGCTCGTCTCCGAAAGCATCCGGTGCGGGTTTTGGTTCCGGGATTTGGATTAGTTCGATGCGTCCGTTGAGACCTTCCATCCAACAGGCTAGGGTGTACCCTGTGGTAAAGCGATCGCTCACAGTAAATCCCAACTGTTCGTAAAAGGCGATCGCCCGGTGAATGTTAGCAGTGCGAATCGAGGCGTGGTGCATTCGATTTTAGATTTTAGATTTTAGATTTTAGATTGGGGAATTGGGAATTGGGAATTGGGAATTGGGAATTGGGAATTGGGCATTGGGCATTGGGCATTGGGCATTGGGCATTAGGAATAAGAACTAACTAATGACTAATAACTAATGACTAATGACTAATGACTAATGACTAATAACTATTCAAACAACCGAAAATAGGGATATCTAATCGGAACTCCCGGCTCTTTTTCCAAATCAAAATTAATCACTTCCCAGCAAGGGTCCTCTTGGGGATCGGGGCTAAAATCCACAGGCAAACCGTACAGCCTCGGCCGCGGCGATTCCGCCTGACCCCGCCAAGGCGTGCTGCGTTCCAAATAAGCGCTGATTAAGTCCCGATAGCGTTGGGCAACGATCACGCGAGTTGCTCGGTAGCCTTGAGTATACAGTCGATCGAGCGCTTCGTGAATTTCAAACCGAATCCCGTCCGGGTGCGTGTGCTGGCGGTACCATTCATTCTCCCAGCGGCGCCAGTGCCGCCCAGACTGAAGGTGAACCAGTTCCCCCGTTTTTGGATCTGCCTCAAATGCCCCGTGACGCGGACACAAATAGGTATCCGTGAGTGTTAAAGCCGGAATTGTTTGGCGACAGTGGGGACACTGAATTTCCGGGCCAAACATCGGGTATTGCAAGGCAACTTCAATCATTTATTTGCGTCCCAGCATATTTTCTCTGCAAAAGTCCCAAATACTCTTATTATATCCCGTATCAACAACCAGCTAATCTGCTAGAAGTATAACGATCGACCAACTAATGAGCAATCTCAACGAATCTCTGTCTGCACTTCCTTCCTATTGGCCCTTGCCCGATCTATCCCCAGCGGCTTTTGTCGCTGAAGGCGCTATTGTCATCGGCAGGGTAGAGGTGGCTGCGGGCGCTAGTATCTGGTATGGGGCGGTGGTGCGGGCGGATATAGAGCGAATTGTGATCGGCTCAAGTACCAATATCCAAGATGGAGCAATTCTGCACGGTGATCCAGGGAAACCGACTGTTTTGGAAGATTTCGTGACAGTGGGACACCGAGCCGTGATTCACTCAGCTTACATTGAACGGGGCTGCCTGATCGGGATTGGGGCGATCGTCCTGGATGGAGTGAGGGTGGGCACAGGCTCGATCGTCGGTGCAGGGGCGGTTGTCACCAAAGACGTTCCCCCTCACACGCTAGTTGCGGGAGTGCCTGCCAAACCCCTGCGGGATGTCTCTGAGGAAGAAGCAGCCGAGTTGGTGGAACACGCTAAGCGTTACGAAAAGTTGGCTTTGGTTCACGCGGGGAAAGGTTCTGATTTGGGATTTGGTTAGTTGATAGAATAAGATTTTCAGCAAAAAACTATTTGTTTCCAATGGCTTACACCGCGCAAAAAATCCTAACTTTTGAAACATTCCTCGATCGATATTGTGACAACTTCCGCTACGAGCTCGCTGACGGAGAATTAGTTGACATGGAACCCACAGGCCCCCACGAAACCGTCAGCGGTAAACTAGCAACTCAAATCGGCATCGCCATCGCAGCCGAAAAACTACCTTGGTTCATTCCGCGCACTTGTTTGATCCGTCCATTTTCAGATGCAGCTACTGCCCGCCGTCCCGATATTGTCGTATTAGATGAAACTGCTATTGTCAGCGAACCTCTTTGGGAAAGAGAACCTGTGATTACGCTGGGACGATCTATTAAATTGGTGGTAGAAGTCGTCAGCACTAACTGGGAAACAGATTACGCCCGAAAAGTTGAAGAATATGCTATTTTAGGGATTCCAGAGTATTGGATAGTTGATTATCGCGGATTGGGAGGCGTGGCTTTTATCGGTAAACCAAAACAACCTACTATCACCGTTTGCCAACTGATTGACCAAGATTACACGCAGCAACAATTTCGCCTCGGCGATCGGATTATTTCTCCTTTGTTAACCAGCTTGCAACTGCGGTTAGATGATGTTCTACCGCGTTAGGCGATCGACAACAAATTTTAGATTTTAGATGTTAGATTGGAGAATTGATTAATCTGGCAGCCCTGAACCCAATTGCTTTTGGCCAACAATCAACAGTCGAGCGATTTGAGATTTGAGATTTGAGATGGGAGAATTGATGAATCCGGGAGTCCAGAACCCAATTACTTTAAGTCAACAATCTACAGTCAACAACCGTCGGAAATCTCGGAATTTGTTCGATAGATAAAAGTTTAAAATAAAATAAAAAAAATTGTAAAGCTCGATCGAGCGCTAAGATTAATCACATGAATAACGATCGCACATCTACTCCAAACATCCCCCCGCACACCTGGAAACGTCCCATCGGCCTCGGTTGGGAGAATCCCTATACAGTCCGCTACGCAAGCAATCTCGACGACGGGCCCTGGCACGGAATGCCTCTGGGCGGGTTCGGTGCCGGCTGCATCGGGCGATCGTCCCGCGGCGACTTCAACCTCTGGCACATTGACGGCGGCGAGCACATTTTTCGCAGTTTGCCCGCTTGTCAGTTCAGCGTTTTTGAAGAAACTCAAGGCAAGAAACAAGCTTTTGCACTGTCCACTGAACCGCCTACCGATGGCAGTTTATCGAGTTGGAAATGGTATCCAAAAGAAGGAACAAGAGAAGAGTCTAATTCTGGTACTTATCATGCTTTGTATCCGCGCAGTTGGTTTGTTTACGAAAATGTGTTTCATGCTCAATTAAGCTGCGAGCAATTTTCGCCAGTTTTGCCGAACAATTATCAGGAAAGCAGTTACCCAGTCGCCATGTTTGAATGGGTGGCGCACAATCCTACAGATGCGCCGATCACTCTCAGCATCATGCTGACTTGGGAGAATATTGTTGGTTGGTTTACTAATGCCAACAAGTCGCCGAAAGTCATGGTTCGAGATGATGGTAGTCCATTTTATGACTATCAATCCCGGTGGGGAGAAAGCGGCGGAAATATGAATTTGTTGGTGGAAGATTTTCACCGAATCGGTTGCGTGATGACGCGGTTGACTGCTGAGGAGGAACCGCAAGAGGGGGATGGACAATGGGCGATCGCAACTATTACTAATCCGGCGGTAGAAGTATTCTATCAAACTCGTTGGAACCCGGCGGGGAATGGCGAGGATGTTTGGCGCAACTTTTCTGCAGAAGGTTTCTTGTTGGATGACAAAGACGAGACAGCAGCAGCAGCAGGAGAACAGTTGGCTTGTGCGATCGCAGTTCGCTTTACTATTCGACCGGGAAAAACTCGCAAAATCCCCTTTATTATAGCTTGGGATTTGCCCGTTACTGAGTTTGCATCGGGAGTTTGGTACTACCGTCGCTACACAGATTTCTTCGGCCGCAACGGCAAAAATGCTTGGCCGATTATTCGCACTGCAATGAAGCATTCCGATACTTGGCGCGAAAATATTGAAGCTTGGCAAAAACCGATTTTAGAACGGAAAGATTTGTCAGACAGTTTTAAAATGGCTTTGTTTAACGAGTTATACGCCCTGACAGACGGCGGTACTCTTTGGAGTGCGGCTGACGAACGCGATCCCAAGGGTCAATTTGCGGTTTTGGAGTGCATTGATTACCGCTGGTACGAAAGTTTGGACGTGCGGCTTTACGGTTCTTTTGCTTTGTTGATGCTGTGGCCGGATTTGGAAAAGTCGGTGGTTTTAGCGTTTGCTAGGGCAATTTCGGCCGGAGACGATACGCCGAGAATTATTGGCTGGAATCAAGCTTCGGCTATTAGAAAAGCTGTCGGCGCGACGCCGCACGATTTGGGTGCTCCTAACGAACATCCTTGGGAGAAAACGAATTATACTAGCTATCAAGATTGCAATTTGTGGAAGGATTTGCCTTGCGATTTTGTGTTGCAGGTTTATCGGGATTTCCTGTTGACTGGCGCCACAGATTGTGAGTTTCTGCAAGAGTGTTGGCCGGCAATTGTTGAGGCTTTGGCTTATCTGAAAACTTTTGATGAGGATGGGGACGGAATTCCTGAGAATTCTGGAGCACCGGATCAGACGTTTGATGATTGGCAAATGCGGGGGATAAGTGCCTATTGCGGGGGTTTGTGGTTGGCGGCGCTGGAGGCTGCGATCGCGATCGGCGAAATCTTGGAAGATGCAGCACCGGAGATAATTCCTAACCCTCAAGCAAAGATAGCATTATATCACAGTTGGCTGCTACAAGCAAGACCGAGCTATCAAGAAAAACTGTGGAACGGTCAATATTACCGTTTGGACAGCGAGAGTAACTCAGAAGTGGTGATGGCAGACCAATTGTGCGGTCAATTTTACGCGAAACTGTTAGGATTACCGGATATTGTGCCGCCGGAATGTGCAGCCAGTGCTCTAGAAACTGTGTACGAATCTTGCTTTTTGAAGTTCAACGATGGCGAGTTCGGTGCGGCAAATGGGGTGATGCTGAACGGTTCGCCGGAAAATCCTAATGCGACTCATCCTTTGGAAGTTTGGACGGGTATTAATTTTGGGTTGGCGGCTTTTTTGGTACAGATGGGGATGGAGGAGAAAGCGTTTAAATTGACGGATGCGGTGGTGAAGCAGATTTATGAAAATGGGTTGCAGTTTCGGACGCCGGAAGCGATTACGGCGGGGGGAACTTTTCGGGCGAGTCACTATTTGCGGGCGATGGCAATTTGGGCGATTTACGGAGTGTTGACTAATTTTAAATAGGGGAAAAGGTAGATAGCAATCCTTGTAGGAGTTGTAATTTTTTTGACCCCACCCCAACCCTCCCCGAACCCGTGGGGAGGGAGTAAGAAATTCACAAATGATTTAGATTACTATATTAGGTGGTGAATCCCACTTAACTTTAAAAAATTTAAGACTTCATATCATGTCCCGTCGATTACCCTTCATCAGGTAGGGGCGGGTTCACCAATAACATCGGCCAATAATTGACAATCTCAAAAACCCGCCCGGCCGGGATATTATGGTCAATCCGATATGAGATCAACTCCATTTTTAGCAAGAAAAACGGTTAATTTAACTATCGCTAAAATTGACCGTTAAAATTTTTAGCCTTCCAGGGAGACGCTAATGTTTCCTGCTCAAACTTTAGCTATGCTAAAATTTTAAAATGAAACAGCCCTGCTGGGATGCGAGGGAGATCGAAATCGGCTATAAACTAGAGAGAAAAAGGGTTTGAGGCGATTGTTGACACCAATGCAGTCCGCACCTTACCCGTATATAATTTGGAGCGATCGCCAATTTCAAGATAAAATAGAAAAATGTCAAATCCTTTGCTTTCCCTCAACTACGAACCCGCCCTCGAATCCCTCGGTGGCGACTATTTTGATGAAGTCCCTGCGGCCGATTTTCCGCAGCATATTCTCCGCTTCCGCAACGACAAATTATTGCCGATATTGGGTTTAGACCCAGCACAAGTAACCGACCAACATTTTATCGAAGCGTTCGGCGAATTTCACTGCGTCCGCCCCTTTCTCGCACTCCGTTACCACGGCTATCAATTCAACCAATATAACCCCAATTTAGGTGATGGTAGAGGCTTTTTGTACGGCCAAGTTCGCGGTACTGACGGCAGACTTTACGACTTCGGCACTAAAGGTTCTGGCCGCACTCCCTACTCGCGGGGCGGTGACGGTAGACTCACTCTCAAAGGGGGAATTCGCGAAGTTTTAGCTGCCGAAGCTTTGCACCGGTTGGGAGTTAGAACATCTCGCTGTTTTAGTTTAGTTGAAACTGGAGATGCTTTGTGGCGGGGGGACGAACCATCTCCGACGCGATCGTCCGTAATGGTGCGTTTCAGTCATTCTCACATCCGGTTTGGAACTTTTGAAAGATTGCACTATATCCGCCGCCCGGATTTAACTAAAAAACTTTTAGATTTTGTTATTGAATATTACTACCCTGAACTGCATTTAGAAGCAAGTAATGCCGGGGTTTCGCCTGCCGAAAAATATGCCCTATTTTATGCAGATTTAGTCAAGCGAGTAGCTGAATTAGTCGCTCAGTGGATGGCAGCAGGATTTTGCCAGGCCGTGCTGAATACTGATAATATGTCAATTACAGGAGAAAGTTTCGATTACGGGCCTTTCGCTTTTATCCCAACTTACAAGCCGCAATTTACAGCAGCTTATTTTGACTATTCGGGTCTTTATTGTTACGGCAATCAACCGTTGATTTGTAGGGACAATTTAGAGAAGCTTCAGGAACCGCTAGCAGCGGCGATTCCTCAAGCTGATATGGATGCGGGTTTGGCAAAGTTTGGCGATTATTATAATGCAGCTTATCGGCGGTTGATGCTAAATAGATTGGGATTTGAGGATTTGCCAGAAGCTGATGGAGATGAGTTGTTGAAGGTGACAATTAAAATGCTGGCGGAGTCTCAAGTAGGCTATCACGATTTCTTTTTTGAACTGCGAAGACAGTTTTCTGGCACTTGGCGAGATGATGCTAGTCTAATTTTTACTGAGGCGGAACCGGCGGACTTGATAGCACCTTGGCGACAGTTTTATTATCACGTTTTGCAAAGTTTGTCGGCGGATGATATGGACAAAATGGCGGACAGGTTGCGGAGGCACAATCCCGAACAATCGCTGTTGAGACCGACGATTGAGGCTGTTTGGGAACCGATAGCTATTGATGATAATTGGGAACCGTTTTATGAGTTGGTGAAGAGACTGCAAGACCCAGAAAATTGATTGACAATAGCTGGAATTAATAGCGCGTAATGGCTGGTTCACCTGTATTTTCTGTTGGTATTAAAGATTAGCGTGAACCAGCCCCGGAGCAATCTGAGATTATAAAATGTTGACCGATAAAAATATAAGATGGAGAAATAATGACTAATGACTAATGACCGAAAGCATCCAGGATACAAGCCCCCGGATTCATTCCGAAAGCAGAATCAGGACGGAGAAATACAGCATATTCGGTGGTTGATGAAGTACAGTAGCTGCTATATTTATGTTGTGTGATTTTAATATGTAGGGTGCGGATCTGCGACCTTTTAAATAGAACTTGCAGATTGACTGGTGGCGACGCACCTTACTTACTACAAGATTGTGTGTACTAAATATACATGGAATATGCTGTAAAAAACCTGTATCCGATGAAACTTGCCGAACGTATTTATCCGTGGGGTCAATGCTTCAATTCTTTAATCTAAAATCTAAAATCTAAAATCTAAAATCGATTGACTACTTGAGTTTTTCAATCTCAAATTGTGCATCTTTGTAACCGCCAGTAAGTCCTTGATCGAGAAACATTTTGCCAGCTTTTTCTAAATCGCTAATTGCTCCTGCTTTGTCTCCCAAGGAGCTACGAACCATGCCTCTACCGTAGTAAGCAGCAGCATAATTAGGACTGATCCGAATAGCTTGCACGTAATCTGCGATCGCACTATTGTAATTCTTTAACTCGTGATAAATCTTAGCCCGATTGGCGTAAGCTTCAGCATTGTTGGGATTGAACCCGATTGCTGCTGTAAAATCTGCGATCGCCCCCTGGGCGTCACCCCCGGCGCTGCGAGCTAAACCGCGATTGTTAAAAGCATTAAAATCATTCGGATTCACTGTCAGCGCTTGAGTGCAATCGGCAATTGCTTTGGGATAATCCTTCAAATTTAAATAAGCAATGCAGCGATTGTTGTAAGGAACCCCATCCTCCTCGCTCAGCGAAATTGCCTGAGTACAATCGTCAATTGCCGCTTGATGCGCTCCTAAATTCAACTGGGTGCTACAACGATTAGCGTAAGCATCTCCACTCTTGGGATCGATCGCAATTACCTGAGAATAATCCGCCAAAGCTCCCTGATAATCTCCTAGGTGAAAGCGAGCTCTCCCCCGACTGTAGAAAGCATCAACATTCTTAGCATCAAGTTTAATTGCTTCAGTATAATCTCCAATCGCCCCCTGCAAATCGCCACTCCCAGCACGAGCCAACCCCCGCGAATGATAAGCTTTAACCAGGTTCGGCTGCAACCGAATTACTTCATTAAAATCCTGAATAGCCATCTTGTAATCTTGCAGTTCTAAATAAGCAACTCCTCTTTCATAATATGTATCAGCATCCTTGGGCTGGAGATTCAGAGCTTGAGTGTAATCCTCTATCGCCCCGCGCGTGTCGTTAAAATCGTGACGGGCTAGGCCGCGGTTAAAATAAGCCTGAACATATTTAGGATTGAGAGCGATCGCCTGAGAATAATCTGCAATTGCTTCTTGATATTTTTGTAAATCATAATTAGCATTACCGCGCTGGTAAAAACTCTCAGCATTTTTAGGATTCAATTGAATTGACTTATTAAAAGCCTGCAAAGCTGCATCCGCATCTTTATTGCGAGACTTTTCCACTCCCTGTTCGTAATATTCCTGAGCTTTAATCGGATTCGGGCGGCGCCAGTAACTAAACAGAAATATCAGAACTATTGCCGCCCCGACGCCTGCCAAAATCAGCAACCAAAATCGACTTCCCAAACGTGACGAAAAACTATCAGAAGAAACTAAGGTGGGAGCCATACTTTTCTTGTGAGCCGGATTCATCGGTTCTTGGCGGTGTCTCAACTTGCTCAGAGCTAGCAAAACTTCATCCGCAGATTGATAGCGCTTGGCAAATTGGTGACAGACCATTTTGTCAATTATATTGGCTAATCCCACAGAACATTGAGCTCGGTTTCGCCAAACAATTTCCCCGGTATGAGAAGGACTCGGATCTTGCAATTTTGGCAAATCCGTACCGGGTAAACCAGTGATAGCTTGGACTGCCATCATCCCGACTGCATAGAGGTCACTGCTAAATTGCGGGTTGCCTTGAAATTGTTCGATCGGCATATAAGCCGGAGTACCAGTAGCAATGGTGCGCGGAAATTCGGTATCGTAGTCACTGACGTGACTTGCAACTTCTTTAACCGAACCAAAGTCAATTAAAACTAATTTGCCGTCTGGTTTGCGGCGGATTAAGTTGGAGGGATTAACATCGCGGTGAATCACTCCCTGAGAGTGTACGAAGGCGAGAACTTGTAACACTTCTTGCAACAGATCCAGCACTCGTTCTTCTCGCCAAGGTTGACCGGCCACAATTTCCCTATTTAGGGCGTGTCCGGGGACAAACTCTTCAACGAGGTAGAATTGATTCGCTTCTTCAAAATAAGCTAGTAAAAATGGAATTTGATCGTGTTTTCCCAGCTTTTCTAATATTTCTGCTTCTTGTTTAAATAAGCGATAAGCTGTTTTGAGAACTGTGGAAGTGTTGCTGGGAGGGCGCAGTTGTTTGACTACACATTGAGGATGGCCCGGTCGGCGAGTATCGACAGCTAAATAAGTCTGTCCAAAAGCTCCTGAACTGAGAATTTGCACTACGCGATAACGCCTGTCTAAAAGTTGACCAACCATGTTCATATCTATAATTTAGAATTGGTAACGGGGAATTGGTAATTTGTAATTTGTAATTGGTAATTGGTAATTTTGCTTTCTTGTTTCTTCCTTTTTTCTTCTCCCTTCTGACTTTTTTCTGCTTTTTTTAACATCTGAATGGTGACTAATAGTTTATTTAGGGTCGTTGATTTGTGATTGTGCGTTTTGGAAACCATCGGCTCTTCCTTGTTCTAGAAAGAGGGTTGCAGCTTTCTGAAAATCCTCGATCGCCCCAGCACGGTCTTTGAGTTGGCGGCGGACGAGGCCCCGGCTGTAAAAAGCGCTAGCATTGTTGGGGTTGAGCCGCAGCGAGTGAGCGAAATCCTCAACTGCTAAAGGGTAATTTTTTAGTTCTGAGTAAATAGTACCGCGATTGCTGTAAGCTACGGCATCGCTGGGATTGAGTCGAATTGCTTGAGTAAAATCTTCCACAGCTCCCTGCTTGTCTCCCGAAGCCGATCGAGCTAATCCTCGATTGCTGTATGCTTTGGGATTGTTGCCGTTGAGTCCGATCGTCAAACTGCAATCTTCGCTGGCCTTTTGATATTGTTTTAAATTCAGATAAGCAATGCAGCGGTTGTTGTAAGCTGCTTCATCTTTTGGATCGAGGCGAATTCCTTCGGTGCAATCTGCAATCGCTTTGTCGTAGGTGGCCAAATTCAAGTAAGCGCTGCACCGATTGGTATAAGCATCAGCGAGATCGGGTTGTAATTCGATCGCCTTAGTATAATCTTCCATCGCTCCTTGATAATCTGCCAGATTAAATCTCGCTCGACCACGACTGTAGTATACGCCAGCTTGTTTGGGGCTAATTTGCAGGGCTTGAGTAAAATCTGCCATTGCTCCTGTTTTGTCGCCTGCTGCCGATCGAGCTAAACCCCGATTGCTGTAAGCTGTAGCATCGTTGGGACTGAGCCTAATTGCTTGAGTGTAGTCTTCAATTGCTGTGCGGTAGTCGCCCAAATCGTAGTAGGCCAAACCCCGCTGAGAGTAGGCCTCACCGTCGCTGGGATTGAGTCGCACTACTTGGGTGAAATCTTCCACGGCCCCCCGCTTGTCCCCGATGTCGAGGCGGGCCATACCTCGATTGTAGAGAGCTTTGGTGTGGCTGGGATTGACTTTAATTGCTTGCGTGTAATCCTGTATTGCTTCCTCGGTGGCGCCCGTGTCGTAGCGAGCGTTTGCCCGCTTGTAGTAAGTTTCCGCATCGCTGGCATTCAGGGCGATCGCTTGAGTATAATCGGCGATCGCGCCTGTTGTGTCCCCTTGCTGCGCCTTGGTAACGCCGCGGGCCAACAATTCTTTTGACCTCGCCGGACTTTGACTCTGCCAAAAGTAAATCATCAGTGCAGTCAAGATTAAAGCTGCCGCTGTTGCAGCCAACAGCAGCAGTTTGGTTTGGCTTTGTCTTCGCGGTTGACTCATAGCGTCCGTGATGATTGTGGCTGGCGGCGGCTCAACCTCCAATTTTACGGCGATTTGTTTGAGGTCTGCTAAAACTTCGGCGGCCTCCTGATAACGTTCCTCGCAGTCGGGGCGCACCATTCGATCGATAATATCTGCTAGGGCGACCGAACAAGTTGCCCGGTTTCGCCAGGGAATTTCGTTTTTGTTGTTTTTTAAGGCACTCAGTTCGTTGGGTGAGAGTCCCGTGACGGCAATCTGGGCGATCGTACCTAGAGCGTAGATGTCGCTATTGTAACGGGGGTTGCCGCTCAATTGCTCGATCGGCACGTATAATTCCTGAGCCGCCAAATCCTGTTTTTTTGCCACAGGCCGTTTAACAGAGTTCGGGGAAGTTTGCGACAACAAATGACAGTTAGCAAGTTCCGGGTTAATTTCTTTGTCTAAGCTAAAGTCTACCAATACAAATTTGCCGTCAGACTCGCGCCGGATCGCTCTGTCTGGTTGAATTCTGCGGTGAATAAAACCCTTCTCGTGGATGAACACCAAAATTTCTAATATTTCTGATAGCAGATTAATTACTTGGTCTTCATCCCAAGGTTGACCGGGTATTAGTTCTTGACTTAAAGGTAATCCGGCAATAAATTCTTCAATTAAGTATAAACTTTGATTTTCCTCAAAATACGCCAATAATTCCGGGATTTTGTCGTGTTTTCCCAATTTTTCAATTATTTCGGCGTTTCTTTGAAATAAAACTTTGACTAATTCTGGAGTTTGCGAACTTGTGCCGGGTAGCCGCATTTCTCTAACCGTGCATTGCGGATACCCGGGACGGTGAGTATCTGCTGCTAGATAAGTTTTTCCCACCTCACTTGAGTCTGTGACTTTAATGATGCGGTAACGTCTGTCTAGAAGTTGACCAATCATACTTTGCCCTCTACCCTGTCAATCGATTTTAGATTTTAGATTTTAGATTTTAGATTGAAGCATTGACCCCACAGATAAATTCGGGGGGCAAGTTTCATCGGATACAGGTTTTTTCTTTCTCCACGGATGAATCCGGGGGCTTGTATCCTGGATGCTTGATTGTCAATTTTCCATTATCGCATGAAATCAGAATAGCCAAAATATTTGGCTGAGTAATTTAAGTTCGATCGATCCGTGACTCCTACCCAAAAACCGATAGTTGCTTTCCGACAGGAGTCGTTAGCCTCCCAAAATTTTAGACCCCTGTTCAAGCTACCCGATTCATTTGTGGAGTCAATCTAAAATCTAAAATCGACTGACTGGACAAACGGGCGATCGGATTGGCTAGCCAAGTCCATCGCTGTTGCCACGCTCTTCTAATATTTTAGAAAAAAAATGCTGAAATTGTTTATCCTGTCAATGAGATATGTATAATTTAACAACCAAGCCGGAGGTCAGTCAAATGAACGTACAAGTGGTTGAATCCCTAATTCAAGTTATCTGGTCTCTCGCAGCCGACGAGCAATTAGCGATTCTAGGGAAAAGATTACCAAATATCTCCTACGCTTCGACCCGGAAACTGGTGCATTTTGCCCTAAAGGGCGACTATTTTAATTTTTTGAATGACGAACTAGAGATTTATACTCTCAAATACCGAGAAGCAATTGCCTGATACTCAAAAACAGGAGATTGAGAGAACTTTTAAATGTGTGAACAATAAAAATGTCTGAATCACTAACAAAAGGAGGAACGATCGCAGCGATCGCCACCGCCATAGTTCCCCAACAAGGCAGCGTCGGCATTGTGCGAGTTTCCGGTTCCGCAGCCTTAAAAATTGCCGAAACTCTGTTTCGCGCCCCAGGACGGCAAATTTGGGAGTCTCACCGCATTCTTTACGGTCACATCCGCCGCCCCAAAACTCAAGAATTAGTCGATGAAGCTTTGCTGCTAATCATGAAAGCGCCGCGTTCTTTTACTCGCGAAGATGTGGTGGAATTTCACTGTCACGGTGGCATTATGGCCGTGCAGCAAGTCTTGCAGTTGTGTTTGGAACATGGGGCGAGATTAGCCGCGCCAGGAGAGTTTTCGCTGCGGGCTTTTTTGAACGGGAGGCTGGATTTAACTCAAGCTGAAAGTATCTCAGATTTGGTGGGAGCAAAATCGCCCGCTGCTGCACAAAGTGCTTTGGCCAGTTTGCAGGGAAAATTAGCGCAGCCCATTCGCAAATTGAGAACAACTTGTTTGGACGTGTTGGCAGAAATTGAGGCGAGAATTGATTTTGAGGAAGATTTGCCGCCTTTAGATGAAGCTAAAACATCTTTGGAAATAAATCATGTTTTGGAGGAATTGTCAACAATTTTGGCGACGGCAGATCGCGGAGAATTGTTGAGAACCGGTTTGAAAGTAGCGATTGTTGGGCGGCCGAATGTGGGAAAATCGAGTTTGTTGAATGCGTGGAGTAAGAGCGATCGGGCGATCGTCACGGATTTGCCCGGTACGACGCGGGATGTGGTAGAATCGCAGCTAGTTGTGGGCGGCATTCCGGTGCAGGTGCTCGATACTGCGGGCATTCGAGAAACCGAAGACAAGGTAGAAAAAATTGGCGTTGAGCGATCGCGCGCAGCAGCAAAACAAGCCGATTTAGTGTTGTTGACAATTGACGCGACATCTGGTTGGACAGAGGGCGATTCGGAAATTTACGAACAAGTAAAGCACCGCCAGCTAATTATAATTATCAACAAAATCGACTTAGTAAAAACCCTCCCCGAACTACCTTTTTCCTCAGAAATTCACCCAATAGTTACCACAGCCGCCGCCATCGACCGAGGCATAGAAGACTTAGAAACAGCAATTTTAGATGCTGTCAGCGGGGGAAATTTGCAAGCAGCCAACTCCGACTTAGCAATCAACCAGCGACAAGCAGCGGCCTTAACTAAAGCTAAAATTTCTCTGGAACAATGCACAGAGACTATGAACAACAAATTGCCTTTAGATTTCTGGACAATAGATTTGCGCGGTGCAATTCAAGCATTGGGGGAAGTTACGGGCGAAGAAGTGACAGAATCAGTGCTGGACAGAATATTTAGCAGGTTTTGCATTGGCAAATAGTAATAGCAGGACTTACGTAAAACCTCTCTATTACAGGTTTGCAATCCTCACTTTACTGCTATCACTTGAAAATTCAGAAGATTGACTGACTCGCTTGGTTGATTTTTGGCAGATTGAGTGGTTCCTACCGTAAATCAGCCCGGCCAATCCTTCAATCTAAAATCTAAAATCTAAAATCTAAAATCGATTCGCTCATTCTTACGATCGAGGTCTTCCCAGACTGGTAATATAAAGCACAGCCTCACCCGCAGGAATACCGAGAACGTCATTGACGCGATCGTCAAAAAAGCCCGCGATACCGCTGACACCCAAACGCAGTTGCATAGCTGCTAAATTCAACCGCTGGCCCAAATGACCCGCGTCCATGTGCAAATAGCGGTAAACTCGATCGCCATATTTTGCTACAGCCCTGTTCAAATCCGCCGTGTGAAATAACAGCGCCCCCGCATCTCTGCCCAAGTCTTGCCCCAAACACAAAAAATGCAATTCCCTGCGGAAATTCTTAAACCGAATTTGCCGCAATTCTTGAGCTTTCGGAGCGTAATAGTAACAGCCTTCTTCTAACCCATGCACTCCCGAAACAGCAATAAAAGTCTCGATCAAACTTAGATCGAAATAGTCTGGATTACCGTCTAATCCTTGGTCGATATAGTGCTGCGGCTGGTAAGTAAAATCCAGCATAGCTAGCAGTTCGCCCAAGCTCAAAGAAGCACCTGTATAAGCACGGGTCGAACGCCTTTTGAGCATAGTATTTTCTAAAGTTTCCAGGTTCACTCCCCAAGGAATCGAAGGAGTGACAGTCGAAACTTTAGTACAAAAGGGAAAGTTGTATTTATCTTCTAATTCCCCTTCATTTTCATCAAGTTTCCAGCCGTCAGATCCGGTAGGGTCTGATTCTAAATGCGTCGCTTTGTGGAGGTATTTTAACAGTTGACCTTCGGAAATTTTCGGGTAATCTGTCGTGGTGTTTCCGGGCAAAGCTGTTTTAAATTTAGGCAAGTTTTGGTCAATATCTAGCAAGTCGGCTAAAGCAACTACACAAATTGCTCCTTCTTGATCCGAGTCGATGTACAGTAATTCATTGACAGCTTCGTCGGCGAATCCTCCAATCAGGTGAGGTCGGTAATCGTTGACGGCGCAAGCTAACTCGATATTGCTCAATAAATGACCGGTGTCTAGAAAAATTCGCCGATAAGCTCGGTCTTCGTAACGCCAAGAAGAACGGAAAAAAACAGTGGTAATGGCGATCGCCAATTGGGTATTTTCTAGCGCGGGCGACTGGAAACAAGCTGCTTGCAATGTCGGCCAAACTTGACTGTCCCAAAAATGAACAAGTGAATGAGTTCTGCACTGATAGTTGTAGAGTCCGGCCGGCAACTGGGCAGTGCCACGGGAAATTAAATAAACCTCTGCTGGGTAGAGTCCACCCGCCGACGGTGCGGATCGCAAATACAGGTAGCTGTCGTCTACCGTCTGCACTTTCGCCGTCAACCCGTAGCTGCACAGCAACAAGCTAGATAACCGATGCCACCAAGCGGCATCGGGATCGGCATCGGCATCCTCCGAGGGGTCTTTGAGATAAGGCTTGAGGTCAAAATACGCTCCAATTTTATATTCTTTGAAAGGCACAGGTTGCTCTGTCCAATCTAGCTGTTTGCTTTTAGCAGCAATGGTTTCAGGGTCGTATTTTGTCCGTTCGTGGTAGTGCTGAGCAATGGAGAGAGGAAGTTCTGGCATATTTCAGTAGAGGATTGGCTTTGGTTTCTCGATCGATCTTGACATTACTAACCGCTTACTGGTTAAGCAAGGCAGAAATTTACAAATATAAAAAAAATCTTAGAAAAAATGCGACTGTTGTTACACAAGCTTAACATAAGAATATGCCTAAGTATAAATACGCAGAATAATAACCATTAATTACTGTTATGGATTGGCTGCAGTAGCTGTCGTCATGAGGGGTGAAAATGCAAAAGCTAAGCGCTGAGGAATTGCTCGCTCAGTATGCTGAGGGCCAGCGAAACTTTAACGCAGTTGACTTAAGTGAAGATAACTTGTTTCAAGCAGATTTGACAGAAATAAATCTTTCTGGTAGCGTTCTGAGGCGAGCTTATTTGCCCTACGGAAATTTGACTCAAGCCAATCTTTATAAAACTGATTTGCAAGATGCTGAATTGGGCGATATTCAACTTTATCAAGCTAACTTGTCGGAAGCAACTTTATCAAGAGCAAACTTATCAAGAGCAAATTTGCGTCACGCCAATTTGCAAGGTGCTAATTTGCAGAAAGCCAATTTGCAAGGTGCGGATTTGTACAATGCAGATTTGACGAATGCCGATTTGAGATATGCGGATTTGAGCCGTGCTAATTTGGAGAAAGCAAAGTTAAGCAAAGCTCAATTAGCGGGCTGCAACTTATTTCGATCGCGCTTGGTTGATTTGTCGGAAGCCGAGTGCGATCGCACTACTATCGGCCCCGAAGGCTATTGATGATTGGCAGCGGCTAATCTAGGGCGTAGGGCGATCGGCTTAATTAGTCGTGAAGCGTAAGCTGTTCTACATTTAAATTGTCTGTTAAAAAACAATTCCCCGTCTTGTGGGGTGGGGTGGGCCTAAAAGCCCGCCCTGAATATACAATTTAAATGCGCGACAGCGTAGCTATCCCGTAGGGAATCGCCCTTTTTAAAATTTCTTAACATTTCTCGACACGCCGGAAAAGGTGAGTTACAGTCGTAGAGAACTTATCGCTCCGCAACATTGACAATAAATAACACATTTTTTCAGCGAAAAACAGGCTAAAATTTATGAATTCTCCAGACAACAAATCCAGAGAACTCCGGCGCAAAGAACAAGAACTGCGGAAGCGAGAACAAGAAATTCGGCTTCGCGAACTAGAAGCCGAAATTGACCGCTCAGTGCCCGAACATCTAACAAGCAAGTACCAAGAACCCGACAGCCAAGTTAACGGCAAACTCAAACAGTGGCGCAGAAAAATTATAGCAGCCGCTCAATTTACAGGCATTGTCATTGCTGTTATCGTTGCAGTTCGCATAGCATCTTGGCTGGCAGCCGCGCTGATAGTGGGAGGCATTGCTTTCATAGCTTACAAAATGTTTATTGAAGAAGACAAAATTTGAGAATGTCAAGCAGGAAACTATCAGGAAATACCCATGAACCTTAAAGTAGAAACTAGCAACTTTCTCAACGATTTAGAGCGAGTAGCCGCCGTCCGCCGAGAAATTGCCACTCGCCTCAGCAACATCGCCACAGCCATCAACCAATCAGAATTAGCAGGAGGAGAAGCATCGGGAAAACTCGGTTTAGAAACAGACAACGCCGACATTGATATCGCCAGTAAAAACTTGCGCCAAGGAGTCTTTCGGCTGCTAGTGCTAGGCGACATGAAACGCGGTAAAAGCACTTTTCTCAATGCGTTAATCGGCGAAAACTTACTGCCCAGCGACGTAAACCCCTGTACAGCTTTGCTGACGATTTTGCGCTACGGTTCAGAAAAAAAAGTCACCGTTTATTTCAATGACGGCAAAAGCCCAAAACAGCTAGATTTTAAAAGTTTTAAACAGAACTACACAATTGACCCCGCTGAGGCAAAACGCTTAGAAGAAGAAAAGAAACCAGCATTTCCAGATATCGATTGCGCCGTAGTAGAATATCCCTTACCTTTGCTGGAAAAAGGCATAGAAATAGTAGACAGTCCCGGACTGAACGATACAGAAGCCCGGAATGAATTATCTCTCGGTTACATCAACAACTGCCACGCTATTTTATTTGTACTTAGAGCCACTCAGCCTTGCACAATGGGCGAAAGACGCTATCTAGAAAATTACATCAAAAATCGCGGATTGAGCATTTTCTTCCTGATAAATGCTTGGGATCAGGTGCGGGAAAGTTTGATTGACCCGGATGATCCTGAAGAATTGGCAGAAGCAGAAGGGAAACTGCGGCGGGTTTTTCAAGCTAATTTGGCTGAATATTGTTTAACAGAAGGCCACGACATTTACGACGAGCGAGTGTTTGCAATTACCTCAATTAAGGCGCTCAGATTGCGGATGAAAAACCCGGATGCGGATTTGACAGGAACTGGTTTTCCAGAGTTTATGGCGGCACTAAATACGTTTTTGACCCAGGAAAGAGCGATTTCGGAATTGCGTCCGGCGAGGACTTTGGCGCGTCAAATTTCTGCTCGTGTCCGCGAAACTGTTGGGCGCAGATTACCATTACTCGATCGCGATGTCAATGAGTTGAAGGAAAAGATTAATTCAGTTGAGCCGGAGTTTAAGAAGCTGACTCACATTCGCGATGAGTTTCAACAAGAAATTATCGAAGTTAGAGATAGTAAATCGCGGGCGATCGCAGATTCTTTCCGCACCTACGTTCTCAACTTAGAAAATACCTTTGAAACAGATTTCTTACGGTATCAACCTGAACTGAGATTTCTGGATTTCTTCAGCCAAGGCAAGCGAGAAGCCTTTGAAGCATCGCTCAAACGAGCATTCGAGCAGTACATCAATGACAAACTAGCAGCTTGGACTCTAACTGCTGAACAAGAGATGAATTCAGCATTTTCGCAACTCTCGAAAAGTGCCGCAAATTACGGAGCATCTTACACGAAAGTGACTGAAAAAATCACCGAAAAACTAACGGGACAAAAAATACCAGCAGCAGTCAGCAACTCGAACGAAGATAACTCGCCCAGTTGGGCAAAATGGGCGATGGGATTGTTCTCGTTAACGACCGGGAATCTGGCAGGCGTAGCAATGGCAGGAGCAGGTTTTGATTGGAAAAATATCCTGCTCAACTTAATTACTGTGTTGAGCGTCAGTACGATTCTTGCTAGTTTGACGGGGATTGTTTTGGGGCCGCTGTACTTGGCTTTATTGGGGATGGGTGTTGGGGTTTTGCAAGCAGACGGAGCTCATAAACAGTTGGTGAAAGCGGCGAAAAAAGAGCTAGTGAAATATCTGCCGCAGGTGGCTCAAGAGCAGTGGCAGCCGATTCACGATGCTGTAAAAGAGTGTTTTGATGTTTACGGGCGGGAAGTGGGCGATCGCATGAATGGTGATATCAATTCTCGGAAATCAGAGTTAGATAATTTGCTGGAACAAAAGGAATCTCGCGAGATTAATTGTCAGGCTGAATCACAGCGGTTGAAAAAATTGGAGGCTGATGTTTCTGCGGAGTCGCAGAGTATCGAATCGCTATATCAAGCTTTCCTAGCATCCGCTTGAAATAAAACAACAATATGCAACAACCCGAAATTTATCAATACCTCACCGACAATCTCAAATCAGCACTCGGTATTCTCGAACTCGACAAAAACTCCCAACTTTATCTAGATACAACCTCAATCTGCGAGTATCTCGCCAAACCAACTTTTCAAATAGCTGTCTTTGGCCCGTTTAACTACGGCAAGTCAACTTTGCTCAATGCAATGCTTGGAAATCGTGCTTTGCCGATCGACCTTGTGCCCACTACAGGTGCTGCCATTTATGTCAACTATGGCGAGGAATTGCGCGCAAAAATTACCCTGAAAGACGGCACGGAAATTAGCGAACCGGGGACTGATGTTTTGAAACGCTACGCCATCCTTGACGACGCGAGACAAATGCGGGATGATGTGGCAGCCGTGAATGTTTACTGTCCCCATCCATTCCTGCAAACCGGTGTGGAATTGCTGGATTTGCCGGGAACCAACGATCGCGAAGAACAGGATAATTTGGTTCGGGATAAATTGCTAACGGCTGATTTGGTTGTGCAGGTTTTAGATGCTCGCAAATTGATGACTTTAGGCGAACGGGAGAACTTGAGAGATTGGTTGAGCGATCGCAACATCAACACAGTCGTCTTTGTTGCCAATTTTCTCAATCTACTCGAACCAGACGACCAAAAACAAGTTTACAATCGCTTGTTGTTTGTTGCCGAAAGTTTTCGCTCCAATTTGCCGAACAATATCAGCAATATCTACCGCGTCGATGCTTTGCCGGCTTTGAGGGCGAGGCTGAAAGGAGATGTGGCGGCCGCCCAAACTACAGGAATTGCCAGCTTTGAATCGGCTTTGCAGAGTATTGTGGCAGATCAACAGGAACAACTAGCAGTTAAGTTGCCCAGAATTGAAGCTATAGCTACTAAAATTTGCCACTCTCTCCGAGCCAAAGCTGAAACTGTCACCGCAGAAATAGCCGCTGCTCAAAAGAAGCACAAAGACAAAATTGAAATTAAACAAAAAGCTGAAAAACTGATATCAAAAGGCTTTCAAGCCAGCGTTTCCGATTTCGAGATTTGGCTTTACCAGCCCACACTTTTGCAGCGGTATCAATCGGAAATGGCGCTGTCGCTCCAGGAAGGGAGTTTTGATGCCTGGAAGCTAAAATTTGAGCGAGAGGTGTTGAAGCAGCAGCAAACCATCGCAGAATGGGTAAATAAAGCTTGCGAGTTCTTTGATAAAGAACAGCCGATCGCACTTTTGATTTCCTTTCCTCCATCCCCGCAAGTTAGCTTACCGGAACCGCCACCACCTCCAGCTCAAAAGTCGATCGACAGTGAAGTGACTCCTGTGGCGATCGCCACAGGCTTAGGTTGGCTATTGGGCGGGCCCGTGGGAGCCGCAGTAGTCGGCGGTGCTAGCTATATTTTGAATAAAAGAACTGGGTATGAAAAGCCGCCTGAATCGCCAGAAGCTTATCTAAATCAAGTAACGGAAATTTGCAGCGAGGCTGCTAAAAACTATCTCGCTCGCTTCAGTACCGATACTTTTTCCATGCTGCAACACTACAAGGAAATCGCCGGAAAAGTTATCTGTTTTCAAGACAGCAAAGAGCCATTAAATATGAATGTTCAACAGTACCAGTTACAGTTAGTAAATAATTTAATCGAGAACTTAGAAGCACAATTGGAGAGAATAAAAGTTATATGATTTGAGATTTTATATTACTTTGATGGCTCTGTCAAATCCTCAAGAACAGGCAAGATGCCTGTTCCACAAAAATTCAGTTTTATTGTGGTAAGAACAGGCAAGATGCCTGTTCCACAACAATTCAGTTTTATTGTGGGAAGAACAGGCAAGATGCCTGTTCCACAAAAATTCAGTTTTATTGTGGGAAGAACAGGCAAGATGCCTGTTCCACAACAATTCAGTTTTATTGTGGGAAGAACAGGCAAGATGCCTGTTCCACAAA
>NZ_JAUBOR010000018.1:64226-94272 GCF_036700305.1 Microcoleus sp. Z1_A1 | reverse complement strand
AATTCAGTTTTATTGTGGAACGGGCATCTTGCCCGTTCCTAAAAATAATGAAAGATCCAATTTCTAATCAGTCACTGCTTTAACTTCCTTCAAATGACCAAATCTGTAATTAACGGCAAATGATCCGAACCGACATTTCGGCCAGTACGAATCTTTGAAACACCAATTTCTTTGCTCACTAGAAAGTGATCGATCGGAATATAAGCCAGCGGCATAAAAGTCGGCCAAGTCGGTAAAATGCCAAAGCCCGATCGCGCATTTCGCAGTTTTGCGGTTTTTACCATATTTTTGTAGAATGGCGACCACATTACCTGTTTTACCTGTAGCTACTATGGCTATAAATAGCATGAAAGCAGGCAATCCGAGCGTGGTGTTTCTGATGAGATAGTCCATTATACAATTTTAGATTTTAAATTTTAGATTTTAGATTTAGAATGAATCATGCAGTTTTTAGGGCAATGCACACCCCACCTAAGCTGTTGTGCATTTAAATAGAATGTCAACAAACAATTCGCCGTCTTGTGGGGAGTAGGGGTTGGGCCTAAGATCCCGCCCTGAATATGCAATTTAAATGCGTGACAGCTTATTGACTTAAGAGCGACTTTACAAACTCGGTAACCTCCTTAAATTTCATAAATTTCTAAGGGTAAGTTGTCGGGATCTCGGAAAAATGTAAACCGTTTTTCGGTAATTTCGTCAAGGCGAATGTTTTCTACTTCTACTTCTTGGGATTTTAAGTAAGCAACGGATGCTTCTATGTCCTCTACGGCAAAAGCTAAATGTCTCAAACCGCAAGCTTCAGGATTGTTAACTCTTTCAGGAGGATTGGTAAATGAGAAAAGCTCGATGGTGTCCCCGTTTCCGACTCGCAAATCTAGTTTGTAAGAATTCCTCTCGGTTCGGAAAGTTTCTTTGATAATGGAACATCCCAATACTTCTACATAAAATTTTTTCGATGCTTCGTAATCCGAGCAAATAATCGCCACATGATGTATTGCTTTTATTTTCATCTTAAAAAAGTTAGTTAGTTGCGTTTTTCTGAGATATTGCACCATGTTAAATAAGCTTTTTATGAACAGGCTTTCCGGCCTGTTCCACAACAAAATTCACTCTTTGTGGAACAGGCCGGAAAGCCTGTTCTTGAGAATGGTGCAAGATGTGAGGTTTTTTCAAATGCACAGCACGCTATTGACAATTATATTTGACTCGGCGACAAACCCTGCTAAATTCAGCGCGATCTCGCTAAAATTTCCCCCGCTCAAATCTTAATTAAAAAAATTATGTAAAAAAAGTACCCTACTTTGATAAAATGAGAGTTTTGCAGTCAATCACCCAATTTGCATCTCAGGAGACAAGGATTATGGCCCGTATGTATTACGACACCGACGCGAACCTAGACCTCTTAGCCAACAAAACGATTGCTATCATCGGCTACGGTTCCCAAGGACACGCCCACGCGCTTAACCTCAAAGACAGTGGCATGAATGTCGTTGTCGGTTTGTATCCCGGTAGCAAATCTGCCGCCAAAGCAACCGACGCGGGTTTAACAGTTCACCCGGTAGACAAAGCAGCAGCCGCTGCTGACTTCATCATGATTTTATTGCCCGATGAAGTTCAAAAAACTATTTACAAAGAACAAATCGAACCCAACCTTTCTGAAGGAAATGTTTTAGCATTTGCTCACGGTTTTAACATTCACTTCGGCCAAGTTGTTCCCCCTGCCAATGTAGACGTAGTAATGGTTGCCCCCAAAGGCCCCGGACACTTGGTGCGACGGACTTACGAACAAGGGGAAGGTGTTCCGAGTTTGTTTGCAGTATATCAAGATGCTTCCGGTCAAGCGCGCGATCGGGCAATGGCCTATGCTAAAGGTATCGGCGGCACCAGAGCCGGCATCCTGGAAACCACTTTCCGCGAAGAAACAGAAACGGATCTTTTTGGCGAACAAGTAGTTTTGTGCGGCGGTTTGAGCGCCTTAATTAAAGCTGGATTTGAAACTTTAGTTGACGCCGGATACCAACCGGAATTAGCTTATTTTGAATGTTTGCACGAAGTTAAACTTATCGTTGACTTAGTAGTAGAAGGAGGCCTCGCCAAAATGCGCGACAGCATCTCCAATACCGCAGAATACGGCGATTTAACTCGCGGCCCCCGCATCGTCACGGATCAAACCCGCGCCGAAATGCGTAAGATTCTCAGCGAAATTCAATCCGGCCAATTTGCCCGCGAATTCGTTCTGGAAAACCAAGCCGGCAAGCCAGGTTTTACCTCCATGCGCCGTCAGGAAGCAGAACATCCTATTGAAGAAGTTGGTAAAGATTTGCGAGCTATGTTTAGCTGGTTGAAAAAGCACGCTTAATCAATTTTAGATTTTAGATTTTAGATTTTAGATGGGAGGATCGATCTAAAATAGTCCTGGACGCATAACCTCTATCTGTAGGGTGTGCATTGCACACCTTACTGCTGGGAAAATCTCAAATCTCAAGTTTAATCGATTACAGATTAGAGATGGGATAAAAAATCTAAAATCTAAAATCCAAAATCTAAAATCGTACTGTTTGGTTGTGCTTCGCTTAACCCAACCTACAAGAAAATGGCTAGGTATTGTTAAAGAAACAGGGTTTCTCGCTGGTAGCTCAAAACTATCGACTCGGGCTAGGAGTTTTTTGCAATTTCTCAATATCCTGTTGCCTTTTCTCGTTGAAATCTCTCGGCCTCAACCAATCTGGCCACAACCCGACGAAGAACTTTCGACTGGCCACGCTAGTATCTCTTACAGGTTTGGGGAGAAAAGTTAAAGTGTCACCGTAAAGGGTAAACAGGGCTGCCAACAGAAGCAATAGCGGGATAAGATTTTTTTTAGGCATCGCAGTTGGGGAGTAGAGTTTGTGAAAGCGGTTGCTTATATTTTGCCCTTGCACGGACAAAAAATATCAGAAACAGCTTAAGAAGAAAATCCACCCTGGGGGCTAAGCTACCGCGCATACAAAAGGAAAGGCTGCTAGTCGTAATCTCGTTTCCGCTGACATCGGAATCATAATTTTCCCAGTGCAGTGGGAGTTTCCCGTGTGGCTCCGCGCTCTCAGGAGCGATCGTCCCGCTCGCACTCAAGTATAATTTCGATGTCACCTTATTTGATATTACTACAAGTTTTTATCATTAGTTATTAGCTGATGACTAATGACTAATGATTAATGACTAATGATATTATGTCCCATCGATTTACGGCGATTAAAGGTCGGGTCGGGTTTACAGATTTTCCCGTTTCTATTCAATATCTTGGCGAACCCGCCCCTACAGGAATCATGGTTAATTGACCGGACATGATATGACTAATGACTAATGACTAATAACTACTTATTCCTTTGAATAAAAGTTTGCACGACGGTATTAATTTCCGGGGAAATTTCTGTTACTAGCCGCACCGGGATTGCCGATGTGGAGGCAAATTGCGCGTATTCTGGTGTTAGAAAGACTGCATATTTATCAGCTTCAGCAGTTAGTTGCGCGGCGGTAGCCAAACTTACAGCTTTAATATAATTGCGTATGCTAACAGCTTGGTCGCCGACAACTTCATCCCCAGTAATTACTGTGCTCGGCCTGCGAACTTGGTTTAAAGTTGTACTCGGATCTTTGACGCTTAAGTGCGTTCCTCCTACAAAACCAACTAGCCATTTAGGAGATGGAATTTTCGGAAAGCCAGCAATTTGTTCGGCTAAGGCAGGAGTGGTTTTGTCGGCAGAAGATGCTACTATTAATGTGGGAATCTTAATTTTACTTAAGCCCGTTTCTCCAAATAATAATGATGCGATCGGATTCATGGCGATCGCCCTTTTAATCCTCCCATCCCGCAATTGATACCGTTCTTCGGGCAATCCGGCCGCCGCGCACTGAATGCCTTCGCCTAAGCTGAACCCAATCAAATCCCCCTGACACCTTTGTTTGAGTCCGCTCAATTGCAGTTCGGCGCCGGCCACGGACAAGGCTGTAGCGCCGCCGAAGGAATAGCCAACGATCACCGCTGGGTCGATCGCAATTTTCCCCTGCAAGTTATCATCAGTTTGGTTCAATTTTGTCAGTTCGTCGAGTACAAAACTGATGTCTTTGGGACGGTCTAAAAACTCTTGAGGAGCTAGCAACGGACACTTCCCCGCCATCGCAGCATTGGTATTCGTCTCGTTACTGCCGGGATGTTCTAAAGCTGCTACCACATAGCCGTGAGACGCCAAATGCTCGGCTAAGTAGCGCAAATCCGTGCGGACGGAACCCAAACCGTGAGAAAAGACGATCGTCGGTTTGTCGGCTGTCGCAGCTCTTGACCAGTACACATCAACTGGAATACGCCGATTGCGGGCGCTATCGTTCAAATCTAGCGCCCGTACCTGCACGACATTAGGGCCCGGCTGGGTTGGATCGAAAGGCAGCTTAAACGCGGGTTTAACTGGTGCTAACTGAGGTGCGATCGCCGCCATAAAGCGCTGAGTTTGCCAAAAACTTACGTTCATATTTCCCAAAACAGCGAAAGCTCGATCTAGATCCACCACGACCCGCGAGCTCGGATAAGATTCAATGAAACTCAATATAGATAAGCCTTCCGGCGCTTTTGCTCCCTGCACCAGAGCGGCTCGCAGCGCTTCCACACCCCCACCGTCGCGCCTGGGTATGACAGTAGTCAAATCCGTCAGGATGCCAGTGCCAATGCCCGTATTTAGCAAGTTGCTCAGGCCGACTACATTGAGGGGAATTTTCGCTTGCAGCGCCCGAAAAATTTTACTCCGCTGTTCGTCAGACAAGAGATTGGCATAAGCTTGCAGTTTGGCGGGGACTTTTCCTGTTTCTGCGAGTTCGCGCAAATCCGCAACCGATATTGACGATTCTAAAATACCTTTGCGGATAACAACCGTTTCTGCAGCTTTTACAGGGGATGTCGTGCCGCTGAAAGGATTAATCGAAATCGAACCCAAAACACTCGCCACCGAAGAAAACCATCTGAAATTTGGTCTGATGCTCATTTTTACGTTATTGAACTAGAGGAGATATATCACCATATTCTCAAAATTCTCCCAGATACCGAGAAATTGTCCTAGATGCCGAGAAATTGTCTCCATCGGAGTGCGATCGAAATTAGTTTGGAAAAGTGCGATCGTCCGGGCTTTAGGCGGGTTGTTTTTGAATGATTAAACCGCAGAGGGCGCAGAGGGCGCAGAGGAAGAGAAGAGAGAAATAAATAGTGTCGGTACCCACGGATTTGATATTAATCGGCAGCCCGAAACTTACAAACTTCGGGAGTTAGTTATCTCATGGACGGTTGCATCGGATGGATGAGGATTAAATTTTAACAGCAGATCAATGCAGATTCATAACATCATCTGCGGTTAAAATATTGGGAGCATCTCATATTTGTAAAAACACTTCTTCTGGCTCCTGACTTCTTCCTTCTGACTCTTTTCTCCTGACTCCTTACTCCTGACTCCTAACTCCAATTTCTAGCTTGCCTGCTTTCATTGAGATGCTCCCAAAATATTCCTCAAGATACAGGAAAATAAACAACAAGCATCGAAATATTTTGGTGAGTCCGGGCGATCGCTTCCGGTTCTTTGAGAGTTCCTGGTTTTTCCCACATATTCTGTTGCTGAGAAATTGTTGTTAAAATCAGCAAATCGTGTTCTAACAAATTCTGCGAAACTAGCTTGATAAAATTTCCCCGCACCCGATTTACTGGTATCTCAGAGAGAATTTCCACCTCCGCCGCACTTTGGTTGCTTTTCTCCCGTTGTGTCGCCACCAACAACACTTGCAAACTCGCCTTAAGTTCCTCAGCCAAACTCTTCGCAATATCCACGGTTTCCTGAAATCCAAACCGAGTCAACTCGCTGTCAGTTACCGCCAAAATAACTCTGGCTGTATTCTGGAGAGGATCGGGAAATCGAGCAATCAGTACGGGTACGGGCGATCGCCTTACCACATTGTCAATGATGCTGCCAAAAAAATTGTCGCGAGTTGTGGAAAATCCCTTCCAACCGCAAACTATTAAACTAGCCTCGCGTTCGGTTGCACTCCGTAGGATTCCGCGATCGATCGCATCATCTATCCTCGCGATCGGTTCAACCGCACAAGCAGCCGCATGGGCGACAGTTTCCGCAGCAGTCAAAAGTTGAGTTTGCTGCATTTTCTCTGCGGGCGAAATTGCTTCCCCGCGATCGGACAAAATATGCAGCGGCAACAAAGTTCCCTGAGATGTTTTTGCTAAAATCAAAGCCAAACGCAGCAAATTATCTTCCGTATTCGGATTAGCAACAGGCACTAAAACTCGCTCTCCCCATGAATGCTTTCCCGCAGTAGGAACCGGCAAACTCGACCCCGGCGGCTGCATTTCTTGACCCCACCGAGATACAATCCAAGGAGAAGCGACACAAGTTACTAAAATCATGGCAATGATGCCGTTCACCGTTACGCGATCGACCAATTTAATCTCAAAAGCAACCGTAATCGCCGCCAAAGTAGAAGCAGCTTGAGCAACAGAAAGGCCGAACATTACCATAATGTTCGGAAACTCAAAGCCAAATAATTTCCCCGGTAGCCAAGCTGCCAAAAACTTGCTCACCACCTCTGCTAAAATCATCACCGCCGCCACCAACAAAGACTGCGGCTGCTTTACCAAAATTAGCGGGTCAATTAACATCCCCACAGAAATCAGAAAAAACGGCACAAACAGCGTATTGCCAATAAACTCAATCCGATTCATCAGGGGACTCATTTTGGGAATAATTTGAGTAATGGCAATCCCCGATAAAAATGCACCAATAATTGCCTCAATTTCAATTAGTTCTGCTGCGTAAGAAACTAGAAATAGGGTTGCTAATACAAATATAAATTCGGCATTTTCGTCGTGTCCGAATTTCTTGAAAAACCAGCGACCGATTTTGGGAACGCCCCACAAAGTAGCAAAAGTGTAGATAGCAAGAGATGGAATGAGAAACAGCCAAAATTCGAGAGTGAGATTTCCTTTGTAAGCTTTAACAACAATAGCCAGCACCAACAGTCCCAACACATTGGTAATTAAAGTCCCGCCCAAAGTCGTAGTAATAGTCTGAGTTCGCATCAATCCCAATTTGGTGAGAATTGGCAGCGCTAAAAGTGTGTGCGTAGCAAAACAAGAAGCGACTAAAATTGCAGCCAGCCAGCTATATCCCAACAGCAGCATCGCCCCTGTCCCCAATATCATCGGTAGCGCAAAAGTAGCTAGCCCAAATATGACAGCTTTGTCCGCATTCAGTTTGAGATCGTCAAGGCTAGTTTCCAGTCCCGCTAGGAACATCAAAAACAGCAATCCTACAGTACCTAGCAAAACAATAGTAGCGTCTCGTTGCAGCAAATTGAGACCGTTGGGCCCGACAATTACGCCAGCAATAATTAAACCCACTATTCCCGGTAGTCGCAAGCGCTCAAATACCAGCGGCGCGAGTAGCATGATTGCTAAAAGAACCAGGAAAACGGGAACGGGGGCGGTAATTGGCCCGGAAGTTAACATAAATTTTTTACCCTACATATTGGCAGCGAACTGCTACCATATTTAAAAGGAAATAATCAAAATGTCTATCAATCTAAAGAGGTATTCTCAATATTTTACAGCGTAATTGGTAATAAGTAGGACTGGGCGGGAGCAACTGGGTTTATTGGTAAAATATGGGTTGGATGACTAGAAATTGGGCGCAGCACGAACTCCGATAAAAAAAACTATATTTTTCAGTCCTGGAAGCACAAGAACCAGGTTAAGAGTCAAAATAACAGGTTGTCAGCGATCGACTTTAACGCCAAAACCTGGTTTTTTATCCTATTTGCGTCCACCACTATTTAGGTATCAAATGCAGCGGGACACAGACATATATCCCAAAATGGAATTTGGTAAACTCGGTCTAATTCAGAAACCCGGTTTCTTTTAAAAACCGGGTTTTTCACCACAGCACAACAGACAATTTAAATGGGTTTGTCTTGGACGCGAAACAACCTGGTTTCTACGCAACGTACTTAACCTTACCCTTACGGTAGCTAAGTATGTATTTCTTGTCAAGATTTTTCCATCTAATTTCCAATGATAGGCTAAGCGATCGACACAATGCTAGCTCGCTCGTAAGGCAATCTGTTAGTCGGCAAAACCTCCAGATTAATTTGCAACGCATCCAAAGCCGGATTTTCGGCTAGCAGCTTTTGCGTCAAACTCTTATTAAGAATTTCCCAGAAATCCGTTTCATTGGGATAATTAGTCAAGAAAGTGTCGATGCTTTGGTAAATCGGCACAAAGTCTGGATACTCATCCTGCGTAATTCCTGGTTTGTACTGATATTTGACATCCATATTGAGGTTATTCAAACCCTGGTGATCGATCGAGTAATTAGGAATTTTGAAATCCCATGCTTCGCCTAATTTACCATCTTGAGTGCGAGTAACGGTACTGCTGCGCTCGTAAGGCAATCGGTTCGTCGGTAAAACATCCAAATTAACCGTCACCGACGAAAGTGCCGGATTGTCAGCAAGCACTTTTTCGGTCAGATTCTTGTTGACAATTTCCCAAAAATCTGTTTCGTTCGGGTAGTTAACTAAAAGGTTGTCAATGCTCTTGTAAATCGGCACAAAATCAGGATACTCAGAATTTTGAATCCCGTCTTTGTACTTATAATTTACATCAATATTCAGGTTGTTTAACCCTTGATGATTAATGGGGTAATTTGCCAATGTAAAATTCCATTTCTCCGTCAGTTGAGCATCGGACGGAAAGAAAGAAATTCCTATTGGACGCTGTAGCTTGCTGTCGGGAGGGACAAAAATAGAACTGTTACTCGATCCAGGATTTCCCGATATTGGCAGCGGTTCGTCAGTCTTGCCATTATACCGCAAAACAGCGCCGGCACCGTTAGCATTAGCGCGGTTGTCAAAGCCAACTGCAAACAAATTGCCGATCGGCGAAAAAGCCAAACTACCTACATAATTGCTACTGGGCGAAGTATCAGTATAATTCGTAGATAAAACCTTGACCAATTCCCCACTTCTTAAATTGTAGCGCCTGATATCGTTAGCAAAATCGCTGACATAAAGGTCGCCGTCAGCGGGCCCGATTGCCAGTCCCAAAAGACTTGCAAATCCCTGACTCCGAGGCGAAGGATCGGGCGAAGCAAAGATACTTGACTGCCCGGTTTGCGGGTTGTAACGCAGCACCTGACTGGGGAAACCTGCGCTAAAATCTGGTTGACCGTTGGTCGCCACACTCCCCTGCGTTGTCACGTACAAATTGCCGTCAGGAGCAAACAGTAAACCGTTCGGGCCATTCAATCCTCCCGCTTGCTGATTTCCCGAAGCAAATACATCAATAAACTGTCCTGTTTGGCCGTTATATCGCAGAATTTGGTCACTCAAAAAACTGCTGACATAAAAATTACCGTCAGGGCCAAAAGCTAAACCGTAAGGGCGAAACAATCCGCCAGTTTCATCGGCCGCCGTGTTCGGATTATCGGCGACAAACTTGTCAATAAATGCGCCAGTAATTCCGTCATACCGCAATACCGCCGATGCTGTCGGTTCTCCCGAATTTCCGGGCTTGTCGCCGCTAGTAACGTAAATGTCCGACTGATCATCGCCATTGCCATCGGGCCCAAAAACGATCGTATCTGGATTGGACAAACCGCCGCTTCCCGGTGGAATAAATTCGCCTAGAAAATTGCCGGTATTGCCGTCAAACCGAAGTACATTATTTCCCCGGCTATTGCCAACTAGGAAAGTTCCTTGAGGATTGCTGGGTTGAGTGCGAGTAACTTTGCTGGTGCGGTTGTAGGGCAAGCTTTGGCTTGGCAGAACGTTGAAGTCTATCTTAATTGCCGCCAATGCAGGATTTTCGTTGAGGATATTTTGAGTCAAGTTTTTATTGACAACTTCCCAAAAATCTGTTTCGTTCGGATATGTGGTTAAAAAGTTATCAATGCTATTGTAGATTGGCACAAAATCGGGATATTCATTGGGAGCGATTTCCGGTTTGTACTGGTAATCTATATCGAGATTGAGCTTGTTCAATCCTTGGTGATTGATTGCGTAGTCTTTGAGTGAAAAATTCCAATCTTCTGTGATTTTGCCCGATTGACTGCGGAAAACTGTACTGGCGCGATCGTAGGGCAATACCTCCGTTGGCAAAACTTCCAGTTGAATCGTAACATCTGTCAGTACCGGATTTTCAGTAAGCACCTTTTCCGTCAAATTTTTGTTGAGAATTTCCCAGAAATCTGTTTCGTTCGGGTAGTTAACTAGGAAATTATCAATGCTTTGGTAAATGGGCACAAAATCTGGATATTCGTTTGGGGTAATTCCCGGTTTTAACCCGTAACCAACTTTAAGGTTGAGGGTGTTTAAACCTTGGTGATCGATGGTGTAATTTTTAAAATTGAAAGCCCAGTTTTCATCAGGAAATAGGGAAGAAGTTTGGGATAGGGAGAGTTCACCAACAGGTAAAGCCATCCCTGTCAGTTCGTCTATCTCACCTTGAGTGGAGGTAGCGGTCGGGGATTTTAGACTACTATCAAATTTAAGATTGTCGCTTCCTGACGATGGGAGACCGAAGTCGGTGGATGGCCCAAAAAGGCCGTTAGCGAAGCCCTCGTAGAGGATCGCACTACCAGTCGCAGCCGCCGCCCCATCGCGTTTTTCAGTCAAATCGTAGCTGGTATCAAATAAAATATTGGTATCGCCTACGGCAATTGTCCCGATCTGATTTAAGCGATCGAACTTACTGAATAAGTCTAGTATTTCCGCTGAAACACCCGCAACATTTCCCCGAATCGGATTTTCTGGAAACCGTCCTGCTGTGTTAAACATAAGCTATTTTTTTAGATACACCCGCCATCGGGAATTAATTTGAAGAGATTATAGCCTTTTTTCCAAATATGTCAAGTATCTTAAGAAGTATTTTATATTTCCTTGCCATAATTAAACCTGAAATTTGTCCCCTTTCTCAATCCTCTCGTTTCCCGTGGCATCGGTATTGTTCAAATGTCAAACAGTCAATCGATTTTAGATTTTAGATTTTAGATTTTAGATTTTAGATTTTAGAATTGACCCCACGGATCAATTCGGGGGCTCCTTTATCGGATAGAGGTTTTTTATTTCTGGACGGATGAATCACGTGGCGGGTATCCTGGATGCGAGGGGGTCAACAGTCAATAGAAATTTATGCGAAAAACCGGATTTCTAGTTCCCCGCACACAAATCCTGATTTGGCATACCGCTTCTAAATGTGTGGACAAAACTACCCAATGCTAGATAATTTGTCCGCACCTCACTCCACGGTGTAAGTGAAAGCGTTCTTTCCTAGTGATAAATCTTCCTCATTTTCGAGGTTGGCTAGGAAACTCCAGTTAGAAACGGTAAAGTAATCGTGTCTGCGATTAACCTTACCGGAACGCTCGATCTGTTTATTCAGTTGGTTCCACATCGACCATACGTGCTTTGCTGAGTTCACCTCAACATAGGCGGTTATGGTTGATGGCAGTCTTTCACTCAGCCGCATTCCGCGTCTGGCAATAACCAATGCAGCCGCTTCATCACTGGCTAGTCCGTACATTTTCATGTACTTCACTAAACCAATAATTGAACTGTATGCAGGATTGACCGTAATTAGCTCAATGCCACGGTTTGATAAGATTGCGTTCAGTTGTTTGAAAAACTCGCTGTAAGCCCATGAAGACATCATTCTGGCGTATTTCTTGCTTTGCTCACCTAAGCACTCTTTCTTGTGCGCAAAATCAAGTTCTTCGCACACGACCGGGCAAGAAAAGCAAATTGCAAGGTTAGCCAGAGACAGACAGGCATCAACGATTTGAGCCTGCTGCTTACCGGATGGGAGTCCGATTTCTAGGGGAATTTTACCATGAGCTTTCAGGTTGCCTTCAGTGTCAACATAGCTCCAACCAATCGAACCGGGATTCATGTCAATTCCAATACAGCCATAGGCACGATCTTTGGATTGGCGCTTCACCTCAGAAGCTGTAAACTGTACCGCAATATTCCACTTGCCATCTTTTTTGAAGAGATGCCAGGTCTTAGAGCCTGTTTCAGGTAAACGGTTAATGTTGCGATCGAAGTTGCCAACTTCAGAAACTACGGACTTCCCAAACCGAGTTTCTAGACAGGCAGGGACACGGAATTTAATAGTTTTACCGTCCCACTGTGCGACCTGATTCCCAAAACTTTCGTCTGCGGCCCCAACAATAAAAACTTGACCGTGCGGGACGGACACCTTAATGGGTTTATGTTTCAAGAATTCGATCTTGGCTTGAATCAGGTACAGTTTGCGTTTTTTTCCATGAAGTTGAAACTTCAAATTTTGCCAATTCGTATCTTTATGGTTCAACGAACAGGACAGAGGGAAATTGCAACCTGTTTTTGAATTCTCCCAATTCTTTTTTGCGTAGAACTTTCGAGCAAGTTTCAGCTTGCGCTCTGCCTTCTTAATCCAAGCTTTGATTGATTTCGCCTTCCCGAACAATGTTTTAATATGCAAAGCTTGATGTTCTTTTGAGCCGTCTACTTTACCTTTTGCATAGGCAATGACACCATTTGCATGACGCTTGCTAATTTGATAGGTCTTCTGCAAATGGGTGTTCCACATTGATTTGTTGAATTCAGTGCCGTTCTTTAGGTGGTTGACTGTTTCAATTGCGGCATCTCGAAAGATGGGCGCAAATGCCTCTAGGAACATCTCAAAATCCGTGAATCCTAAAGCATTTAGTTCGTTTGCTGGCGTTGGAAGACCTTTGATGTAAGTTAGGGAAGGCATTGATTCGACCTCTCAATGTATGTTACGTGTCAGTATATCAACTACGGCAAAAAACAACAATGCCATTCCATAAAGACAATAAATTTGGTTTTACCAGTGATGAGCCACTAGATAAAGATCCTGTGTGTTTCAAGGTGAAACCAGGAATCAAAGACAAATTGAAAGCAGTCCCCAACTGGCAGGAACGGCAAGCGAGAATATGTCGATCGGTTAATAGATGGACAAACGGAAAGCAATGGGTAGTTCTGTCCAGAAATTAGCGAACAGCTTCTAACCCCTAAAAAAGGGAAATGTGATTTTATCCCTTACTATTCCCTATTTAAAATCTAAAACGGGGAAAGGTTTCGCCGCTTCCATCTGCGCCGCTAAAGCAATTAAAGTTGCTTCCGCCGCCGGCCGCCCGATAATTTGAATTCCCACGGGCAAACCGTTGTTATCTAAAATAGCAGGAAGTGCGATCGCAGGCAAACCGCTAGCATTAAACGGCGGACAAGGAGCTACCCAATTAATAATGTGCTGCAAAGTTTCTTCAAAACTCAAATCCGCCCACTCCCCAACCCGGATTGGCGAGTGCATATAAGTCGGCAAAACTAACACATCAAATTTTTCAAAGAATCCCACAATCCGCCGTGAAATCACCTGCATTTGATTCACCGCCCGCAAATATTCCCCAGCGGAAATAGTTCTTTCTAACAGCCAGCGATTCATCGGTTCCAAAGCAGGGCCGGGAATGCCACTTGCCGCCGCCCCAGACTGCCAAATTGCGATAAACGGTTCGATTAAACCCGTAAAATCCGGGCATCCAGGTTCGACATCATGACCCAAATCTGTCAATAATTTTACTGTTTCGAGTACCGCTTGCTGACAGATAGGCGCAGCCTCGCCCACAGGGGAAATACTGGTAGAAAAAGCAATTCGTAGCTTGCCTAACTCTTGAGTGGAAGCCTCTAAAAACGTCGGATTTGAATCGGGTAGCCAGTACGGATCGCCTGTTGTGTAGCCTGACATCACATCCAAAAGTGCGGCGGCGTCAGCTACAGTGCGCGCCAGTGGGCCGTTGGCAGAAATGCCGCTGAGGTAATCTCCGACAGGTGCCCAGGAAACTCGCCCCCGCGACGGTTTAATGCCTACTAAACCGCAGCAGGAAGCTGGACCTCGAATCGAACCGCCGCCGTCTGAACCTTGGGCGATCGCGCACAAACCCGCTGCTACAGCCGCCGCTGAGCCTCCGCTGGAACCTCCGGGCGTATAGTCTAAATTCCAGGGATTGCGCGCGGGCGGGAAACCTTCTGGTTCGGTGTAAGGTAATGAGCCAATTTGAGAGGTGGCTGTTTTGCCCAGAATGTTAAATCCCGCTGCTTTGATCCGCCATACTACTGACTCGTCGTAGGCAGAGATGTTACCCTGCAAAGCCTGAGTGCCGTAGGTACACGGAACGCCGGTAACGGGTGTCAAGTCTTTAATGGCGATCGGCACTCCGAAAAAAGGTGGCAATTCCTGTGGCTTGTTTAACCCAGCTAGTTGTTCGGTTTGAGATTTAGCTAGGGCGATCGCCCGATCGGCCGTTACAGTAAAATAACTGCCCAGCTCAGGGTTTAATCGCTCAATGCGTTCCAAGTACAGATTGACAATTTCTAAAGGCGACACTTCCAGCGTGCGGATCGACTCCGCCAACTCCAAAGCTGGAGTAAAAGCCCGATCGACAGAATTCATCCGTTTAAGTCCTTAATAGTTGGGCAAAGTATAATTTAATACTTTTAAATTGTGGCAAAGTCTTTTGATTAAGAAATTTATCCAAAAAAGTCAAAAATCCATATTTGATCATATATCGAGAGTGATGACATCCTCCAATTGGCACAATAGTTCCTTAGTAGTGCAGCACTACGACCCCCTCTTGGGATAGACTGAGAACAACAGTTAAGCTTTTGTGCAAGACGCGCACAATGGCGATCGGCATTGTTCAACTCCCACAAATCATCTGTTCGAGTCAGCCTTCTCACCAACTTAAGGTAGCGCATATGACACAACAGCATCCGCCCGCTCCTCGCCCGCCCGTACCCGGAGCCCCCCCACCACCCGGAATGCCCCGCCCTCCTGCTCCCGGAATGCCCCCCAGAGCAGCAGGAATGCCACCAGCACCGCCACCGGCACCAGCACCAGCAGCGCCACCGGCACCAGCACCAGCCTCGCAATCCTTCGCCACACCTAAAAGCCAGAGTTCTAGCAGCGGCGGATCTCCGACTTTGAAAGAGCTAGTCATGCGAGCCAAAGAAGAAGGAGTATCCGACCTTCACCTCGGAGTAAACGAAGTTCCCCGCTTCCGCACGCGGGGCGAGATTGCCGACATCGGCTATCCACCGACGGATTTAGATACGTTTTTTGGCTGGTTGCGGGAGTGCATGAGCGATGAAGAAATTGAAATTTTCCAAAAAACCCTAGACTTTGACGGCGCTTTCGACTTCGGGTTCGTCCGCATTCGGATCAGTTGCATGGACTCCTTGGCCGGCCCGGCAATGGTGCTGCGGCTAATTCCTGCCAAAATCTTGACAATGGAGGAATTGAAACTGCCGGAGGTATTTAGGAAAATATGTGGCTACCACAAAGGGCTGATTTTGGTGACAGGGCCGACAGGTTCGGGTAAGTCTACCACCTTGGCCGCGATGATCGACTACATCAATAAGAATAAAGCCTACAACATCATCACGATCGAAGACCCGGTAGAATTCGTACACGAAAGCAAAAAATCATTGATTAAGCACCGGGAAGTCGGCAGGCACACCCTCAAGTTTATGAGCGCTCTCAAAGGCGCTCTGCGACAAGACCCCGATATGCTGCTAGTAGGAGAAATTCGGGACAGAGAGACGGTGGAAATCGCCCTCAAAGCCTCTCAAACCGGTCACTTAGTTGCAGGAACCCTGCACACCAACAGTGCGGTTAAAACCCTGAACCGGATTCTTGATATGTTCGGGGCGGAAGAACAGGATGCCATACGGGTTTCAATTTCCGAATCCCTAGTGGCGATTATTGCTCAACTGCTGTGCAAAACCACAGACGGCAAGCGGGCTGCTTTCCACGACGTGATGATCAATACCGACGTGGTTAAGGAATACATTATGAAGGGGCAGAATGAGGAAATCAATCAAATCATGATCAAAGATACTTATGAAGGCATGACGACGATGAATAAGTCGCTCTACGGTCTTTATCAAGAAGGTCGGATTACTGAAGAACTTTGTGTAGAGAACTCGCCGTTCCCGAACGAAATGGCTCAGATGCTGCGAGGTCGAGTCTAAAGGTCGAGTGTTAACAGTTAACAGTTAACAGTTAACAGTTAACTGTTAACTGTTAACTTTTATTGGTGTACTGAATTGAAAGTCGATCGCCCTATTTTGCCAGAATTTTTCAAAGGCATTGCGCTGTTTACACCAGGGGGAGACTTAATCTATTGCATAGACCCCCACAAGCAAACTCGGTGGCATTTGCAGTTGTGCGTAGCTCTACAGGAGATCCTCGGTTTGTCGGAACCGCCGCATTTTCTGATACCTTGCTACACGGCAACCATTGACTGCTGGCTCGATCCAGGCGATCGGCAGGTGCGGGTTGCTGCCGAGGCTTACCCCCCCGTGCTGCGACATCAAACGCTGCTGAACGCCATTTTTGGGACTGGCGACTTAGTGTGGCATCCCCGCAGCGAAGAAATGTGCGAACCGATGGCAATCGCTACTTATCACGAACAATTCCCCGAACTTTGGGAAAATCACGACTTAGTTGTACAGTATGCCAGCCCCGAAGCTCGATCGGACTGGAGCAATTCCATAGTAACTCCCTTGGGCTTTCCGCAATCGCAGCAGACTCGGCTTCCCAAACCAACAGCACTCACCCCACCGCCACAAACTCAAGGGTACGTTTTGCGTCTGTTTGTTTCCGGCAGCAACCCCAGCACCGAACGCACTCTCGAAACTTTACACCAGTTCTTAGAGAAATGCCTCGATCGTCCCTACACTTTAAAAGTAATTGATGTTTTGAAACATCCAGACCAAGCTGAGGCAGATCAGATTTCAGCAACTCCTACTTTGATTAAAATCTGGCCGAAACCCGTGCGACGGATTGTCGGCGAATTGAACGATAATGAAAAAATAGTGCGGCTGCTGAGCTATTCGGAATTTTAGATTGGGGCGAGGATTTTTGCGATTATTTAATACGGGCGATCGCGGGTTAACTCACCATTGAATTAACCACATAAGACTTATGCACGATTGTTTAGAAACCGGGTTTTTTTACGAAAAGACCTGTTGTAGGCCGCAGATTCGGTAAAAAAACCGGTTTCTGCGTGCTAGGTTAACTTACTTGGCTTGAAAATTGTGGTAAGGTGCGCCGAATAGCACCCTACTTTAACACAATCAATCTGGCAATCACGAGAATTGAGAACCCTGCCTGAAGTAAAAAAGGTCGATCGACTTAATCAGGAAGACAAACATCCGGGGCGCACAAACTGGGGAAATCCAAAGTTGTGACTTCCAGCGTATCCAACTCAACTCTGCGAATTACATGATTGTTCGTATCAGCAACAAACAAATGAGGCCCGATCGCACTCAACCCTGAAGGTTCAAAAAATCGAGCCTTGAGACCTTTAGCATCAACCAAACCTGCTTTACCATCTCCAATCATTGTTCTGCACGTACCGCCCCGGTGGTCGATCCGCTTAATTTTGTGATTGTAAGTATCAGCCACCCATAGGTAATTTTGAGCGTATTCCACACCCAAACAGTGCTGCAACCTTACCTCCTCAGCGCGACCATCTTTATCCCCAAAACCAAACAATTCACCGCTACCGCAGACTGTACGCACCTTCGGGTCTTCATCAATACCCACAGCGCGAATCGAACTAATTTCGCTGTCAGCAACAAACAACTCCGATCGATCCGTAGACAGGCCACTGGGCTGAGAAAAAGCAGATTCTGCAAGATTCCCGTCAACACAGGATTCTCGGCCAATACCTGCATAAGTGGCGATCGTGCCAGTATCTAACTGCATTTCCCAAATTTGGTGGGAACCCGCCATTGCAATAAAAAGTCTATTTCCAACTCTTTCTAAATCCCAAGGCGAATTCAATTGCGTTTCTAAACCCTTGCCGCTGCGGGGTGAAATTTCGTGACTTTGTTCGCCCGTACCAGCAACAGTTTCCACCCGTTGAGTCGTAAAATCAATCTTTCTGACAGCATGATTTTCCGTATCAGCAACATATAGAATCTGACTTTCTGCATCAAAAGCCATACCTTGAGGTGCAAAAAACTCAGCCTCTTCAAACTCCCCATCAGTTAAACCCGGTTTACCGCTACCGATAACGTGCAGCACCTCACCTTCGAGGGTGCTGACAACAATCCTATTGTGGCCGGAATCGGCAATAAATAAGCAAGAACCCACTAAGTTTTGTATGACTGAATTAGCCGGCCCCGGCAATACAGTTTCATCTACAGATTCATTTTCCTGACTCATTTCGCCCAAAAGCGCGCCCTGTTGGTGAAGCTGTTTTGCCTCCGTTGCAGCGATCGCAAATGCCAGCACTTTACCCGGAAAAGCCAGCGGTGTTGAGACAGGTTTGCGCTGTTTTTCTAAGGTAAAACTGAGTTGTTTAAACTTGAGTGCATTTTTATCTTTGTATTCAGCAATTAACTTGCTAACTAACTCGTCAAGTGCTTCTCTATTGCCTTCGCCGGAAACAAAGCCAACGACATAACTTTCAGGATCGATCACCATTAAAGTCGGCCAAGCGCGAACCGCGTAGCTTTGCCAAACTTTCATGCCGCTGTCAACGATTACGGGATGTTCGATATCGTAGCGGAGGATAGCTTGGCGGATGTTTTCTACTTCTTTTTCGTTTTCAAATTTAGCCGAGTGAACGCCGATAACCGTGAGGGAATCTTTATATTTTTGTTCGAGGTATTTTAAGTCGGGGAGGACGTGCAAGCAGTTGATGCAGCAGTACGTCCAGAAGTCAAGGAGGACGACGCGCCCTTTTAAGGATTCAATGGATAAAGGTTTTTCGGTGTTCAGCCAGGGGTAGTTTCCGGGGAATTCTGGTGCTCTGACGCGGGGCATGGCATCTCCTGGGTAGGATGTGAATGATTTTTTTACTTCTTTAATTTAGCGGGAAGTTTGGCAGGATGGGAAGAAAGCTGATTAAACGAGGGCTTTTGGAGACAGCCAAGATGGCTGTGCCACCAGAGGGGGGCGAGGGAGGATGGTAAAACCGACACGCAGTCAAAACGGTTGTTGCTTTTATAAATTACATAACCAACGAGAAATAGATGCAAGTTGATTCTCCTGATTCAGATTTGCAGCATTACTGAGAGTCCCGTTTTCCAGTTGATGCCAGATTTCACCCGCCATCCTTCTTGCAACTGCCGAGCCCACAAAGAAAGTCAGAGGTGAGTGTCCAACTGTGGAAAATGCTTCGCGTATGCGATTTAGGGCCGCTTGTGCCGTTTTCCAATGCTCATCTGCACCGGCAGGATCGATTCCACCTTTAAGTTCGCCCAATGCAATAACATAGGGTGCCACGATAGATGGCTCAATTGCGCTGGATTTATTAGCTACCAACTCCGTCGGGGCAAGATTAAATAAACACAAATCCACATTGCTCTTGACGAGTGGAACAGTTAGGTTATAAATCAATGTGCGATTACCTAACTCGCTCTCCCAACTTATCCCACGTAAAGACAACTCAATTTCTGTGTCATCATTTGTCATGGCTATCCACTTTTTTGTCTTTGAGTCTTGCCAATAATATCTCTTACTAGCAATTGTGAGAGTCGAGAGGATAGCACGAGTTAGTTTTCTTTGTGCCAATACTCCGCCAACATTACGCATTGAGCCACCAAGCGTGTCACCACGAGTCAGTAGAAATCTAAACACCAATTCCTCCACAAAATTTGTGCCTGCTGGCTCAAGAAAATTCCTGATTAGACCATTGATAGCTTCACTTTTATCCTTTGGCATCAAATGAGCAAGAGACTTGTCAGATAATCCTGCGGCAGTCAACAATCCCATTTCAATGCCCTTAACATTTAACAAATCAGCAGGACTCTCAGCTTGACCCGCAGCTTCTTGAAGTGCTCTTGCTTGGGCGACATAAGGGGTAGCGCGTCGATTTTTTTCAAGGGCCAGTGCCACAAAACCAGCACGAGTGTCTTCATAGGTTGTGACAAGATCGTCACTGGATTGAAGGTGGTTACGATAAGCACACATAGGTATCCAGTTATTGTTTTTTCCATACATAAACGCACTTCCTCAAAGGAGCGCGTCCATAGTTTCCCATCTGTTGACTACTATTCCCCTTATCACCTGGTAAAACGAGAATATTTTCCGTAATAAAGCCGAGTTTTTCAGCGAAATCAGAAAGAATCAGGTCCACTGAAATACTTATACCTGCGTAGCGCACATTGTCATTAACCATAAACAAAAATGCCCCTGGTTTAAGGATACGAAAGCTTTCTTGTATTACGCAAGCCATTTCATAGAAATATCCTCTTACCATTCTTGGTATACCATTGTTGTTCAATATACCCTGTGACTTTTGGCTGTCCAAATATCTTAAGATAGCCTGCAAGAGAGTTTGCGAATTAGCAATACTTAAAGCTACTTCCCAAGCCGGATTGATAGCCAATAAATCTTTGGGGTGATTCTCAACCGTACAACTTAGCATTTCCTGACGCAGATTAATTAATTCCTTTTCAGAAATTCCTAGTAAAGCCAGCTCTAGTGCATAGGTGCGAGTATAGTCATATCGATTGCAGTAGGGTGGAGATGTGATGATTGCATCGTAGGTAGAGTCCGGCAAATCGGGCATTATCTTCAGACAAGAACCTTGATGCAAATTAATTTTGCCTTGTTGATTATTCTGAGTTTGAAAAAGTTCAAGTTGTTGTGTAGGAGGTTCTAAGTCGTTAACAAGTTCATTAAATTTTTTGGTAATAGCTTGACTGAACTCCAGAACCTCACCTTTATTGAAGGACTTCTTTGACGTGCCATGACCCGAACGGTAATCCCAACGAAGATACTGTCCATCTTTGCGTGTATAGCTTACGGATTCTAAAACACACAGTAAAGTCAAGACTAAAACTGATTGAACCTTGGTATTTTCTTGATAACAAGCTCCAAGATATTGCTCAATTTCTATTTTAGTTTCTTCGGAGTAAGCCCCTTTAGTAATTCTCAATTCTGGCAGAGTGACAGGGGTTTCAAATTTTTTCCATGTTTGCAAATTAAACCATGTCTTTAGCCGCTGAAAATCATCAATAGTGAAGGCAGTGTCTAAAAGAATTTTGGTATTAATTATATGTTGACCAATAGGTAATAATTCAATGCCCTCACCATCTATTCCCAAGTCGCTAGCAGCAAATAAAGCAGTTCCACTACCTGTAAAAGGATCTAAAATCTTGCCTTGAATGACTTGATATTGTTGGAATAAGAACTCTACCAAAGAAGCGGAGAAAGCTTCCTTATACTTGTACCACCTATAAATGGGTCTAGTTTTGTTAGCCTGAAAACTAACCAAAAGTCGGGTAAGCGAGGGCTGGACTACAAACTTGTCTTGAAAGCGATCGTGTAATTGCCTGTCAAGGTTATCAATCTCTCCCAGAAAGTCACTTTCCACTTCAGAGGCGATGTTGGAGATGCTTGACATATTTACCATGACTACAAATTATTAAATAACTAACTGTCGATCGTAGTATACCAGTATCTCCAATCAAAGAACGGGCAGAGGTCGCTACCCTTGTAAATTCTCTCTGACGAACCAGAGAATTAACCGCTTCAGAAATTATCCCCTCTGGCTGAACCCCAATTTTCTCCTTGGTTTTCCCGGCTGTTATTTTCCAGCATCACCAATACACCGTTAATTTTATTCTGCTCGATCGCACTTGCGATCGAGTTAACCCACAGCTTGATATTCGGCAGTTCCCCTTGCAAAGGCAATCTTGACGCGATCGCAGTAATATTGTTCTCATTTGAGTGGTAGACGGATTGTAAATGTACTGCCTTTTCCTAACTCACTCTGGACTTGAATGCTGCCTTGATGAGCCACTGCGATCGCACTTGCAATCGATAGGCCTAATCCAGCACCACCCGTGGCTCTAGAACGATCGCTCTGCACTCGGTAGAAACGATCGAAAATCCGCGTTTGCTCGGCTGGGTTGATACCAACACCTGTATCTTGAACTTGAATTATGGCTTCCTTGTCGGTGCAATCGAGGATGGCAAGGATTAGCCCTCCTGGGGGAGTGTAGTTAATCGCATTGGTAATTAAGTTTGTCACCATCCCGTAAAGTTGGGCTTCATCCCCAAGAATTACAACGGCTCGCGAAGCACGAATTTCTAACTTCAATTCCACCGAAGCCACCATGGCTAAACCTGCAAGTTCTTCTACTAAATCGCCAATCAGATAATTGAAACAGCAATGCTGCAATTGAGTCGGAATCTGTTGTTGCTCAAGTCTACAAATAAACAATAAATCTTTCACTAACCTAGAAAGGCGGATGTTTTGTCGTTCGATAATATCGAGGTTTTGACTAACCTCCGGTAAATCTTCAGCCAGACGAGTATCCTCAACAGTAGCCTGAATGACAGCCAGAGGCGTTCGCAATTCATGAGCGGCATCGGAGGTGAATTGTTGCATCTGGCGATAGGACTGATAAATTGGTCGCATCGCTAATCCAGATAACCACCAACTCGCTCCTCCCACTAGCAGCATGACCAAGGGTAAGCCTAAAAAGAGCAACAATCGCAAGGTGTTAAGATAGGCATCCCATTCTTTGAGCGATCGCCCAATTTGCATATAACCCCAAGGCAAACCGCTGTTTGTTCTCAGTAATAGAGAAATTTGATAAAAGCGATCGCCATTAGAAAGATGCAGAATTTGCCAAAACTCTTTTGGTGCAAAGTTTTCTAATACATCCGGCTGCTCTCCAACCTTTGCTAATATTTCCCCAGATTGGTCTAAAAAGCGGAGATAATATCCCTCCTGCTGAAACACCCTAGCAGTATGTCGCGCCCCGTCATTGCCTGAAGAGTAACAGTTTTCATTCCACAGACACAAACCGGGCAAAATAGTTTTCAAGCTGGATGAAAGCTGTCCCGGTTGTTGTAATTGTGGTTCGATAGTGTCATGCAGCGTTCCGGCTAAGGACTGTAGTTTTTGCTGGAGAATGTATCGCTGCGTGTGAAACACAACCTGATAGACTGCAACACCGCATATACCTAACAACAACCCCAGGACGATCGCGTACCAACCTGCAAGTTGCCAGCGGGTGCGGTTAAATAGTTTGTTGGAGTGCATATTACTTGTTCAAGCGATACCCGAATCCATGAACCGTTTCAATCATTCCGTCACAGTCATAATCTGCCAGCTTGCGGCGCAACAGACGAATTCTAGCAGCAACTACATTGCTCATCGGGTCAGTATCCACATCCCACAGCCGAGTCAAAAGTCGATCGCGCGAGAGGATTTGATTCGGATGCTGCATGAAATATTCCAGTAACCGAAACTCATTAGCCGTCAGAGGAATCACCGTTTGCTGTCCTCTGTCATTCGTAGTGCAGATAATTGATTTAGTATAGTCAAGCAGCAATCGCCCCACCTCAAGCTGGGCAGGATTGAAATATGGCGACTGTTCTGGAGACAAACTCCGTCCCCGTCGCTGGAGAGCTCGCAACCGGGCTAACAATTCTGCTTTAATGAACGGTTTCATCAGATAGTCATCAGCACCCGCATCTAGCCCTGCCACCATATCCTCTGTTCGATCTTTTGCCGTCAACATCAAAACGGGTAAAGGATTATTCTGCTGGCGCAAGCGTTGGCATAGTTCGACGCCAGAGATTTCCGGTAGCAACCAGTCAAAAATGGCAACCGTGTACTCGATCCATTGGTCTTCCAGATAGTTCCAAGCAGTTGTGCCATCTTGCACCCAATCCACCAGGTACTTTTCTCGGCTCAAGGTGCGTTGCACGATCGCACCCAAATCGGGTTCGTCTTCCGCCAGCAGAATTCTCATTTTATCGCTACCTAGTCCGATACTTTTTTGCTAACAAACATATACGAATTCTCGAAATTTATCCAACATTTTGGATCGGAATGATTTAACCGCAGAGAGCGCAGAGAACACAGAGAGAATAGAGAGATGAATACAGGACGATGTTACCGGATTTGATATCATATTGTTTCCGGTTGCATCGGTATTGTTTAAACAGTTAACAGTTAACAGTTAACTGTTAACTGTTAATTGTTAATTGTTATTAGCCTACTTCTTTGGTTGGTGTCTGCTCAATGCCATAGTTTCTCAGATCGGGCACTTTCATCACCCGTTTAGGCATCAGATACTTCCCAAATCGAGCATACAATGCAGGTAGAACCACTAGGGTGAGAGCAGTTGAGGTAAAGAGTCCGCCGAGGACAACGATCGCCAAAGGCTGCAACAATTCCTTACCAGCGCCACCGCTTAAAACCAGGGGAATCATCCCCAATGCCGAGGTGAGTGCTGTCATCAGAATCGCCAGCAACCGTTCCATCGAGCCTTCGACAATGACTTTGGGAAGCGGCATTCCTTGTGCCAGTTTGGTGTTGTAGTTGTCTACGAGCAGCAATCCATTGCGCGTCGCTACGCCAAACAGCGTCACAAAGCCCACCATTGACGGAACTGAGATAACGCCGCCCGTCAGCAGGACTGATATAACACCCCCTACCAGTGCCAATGGTAAGTTGATCATCACCATCAGCATGGCAGGAACGGATTTCACCGTGAAGTACATCAATACGGCGATCGCTAGCACTGCTAATATTCCGAAAATTAGGAAGTTTTGAGCAGCGCGTTGTTCTGACTCATACTGTCCGCCGTACTGAATATAGTAGCCTTGGGGCAGTTGCACTGATTGCTTTACCTTGGCACGAATGTCACCGACGACCGACGCAACATCGCGTCCCTGTACGTTGGCTGACACTACAATTAAACGCGAGACGTTTTCCCGGTTAATCGTATTGGGCCCATTGCCAAACTCAACCTTTGCCACTTGCGAAAGCGGGATAATTTGACCTGTTGGGGCATTAATTTGAAGGTTGCGAATCGTGTTGAGATTGCGACGGGCTGATTCGTTGACCCAAACCAACACATCGACCAACTGTTGACCATCGGGCACTTGAGCAACCACGCGACCATTCAGGGCTGTTTCCGTGAAATCGGACAATTGGGCGATCGTCAATCCGTAGCGAGCGGCTGCATCTCGGTTAAATTGAATTTGTACTTGACGGATCGGTATTTGGGGCTCAAGCTGAAGGTCTACCAATCCCTTCACGTCTTTCATTGTCGTTTCGATTTGTTCTCCTATGCGGCGTAGTTCTTGTAAATCGTTGCCGAATACTTTAATGGCGATCGCACTCCTGACCCCCGACAACACTTCATCCATTCTGTGACTGATAAATCCACCGACATTGGTGGCAACTCCCGGAAACTGACCCAATGCCTCCCGCAAGGCTTGAATCGAGGCAGGACGGTTTTGCATCGCAGCTTCACTCAGTTCCACGTCTAAGTGTGCCAAGTTCACCGATGCCGCATCCGGGTCGCCCGGAGCACGCCCCGATCGCAGTTGTACTGATTCAAACCGGGGGTCATCCTTAAGGGCGGTTTGAATCGCTAAGCCAACGCGATTGGTTGCTTCGAGTGAGGAACCCGGATAAAGGGCGATCGCATTCATCAGCGATCGTTCCTGGAATGTTGGCAGAAAATCCCGTCCTAACGTCGGCACAATCAGCATGGCCGCTACCATTGAGGCTGTTGCCATTCCTAAAATTAAGCTAGAGCGACGCATCGCCAACTGTAGCAACGGATGGTAAACTCGCTTGGAAAACAGTGCTAGGAAGGGTTCTGTCGTCTGCATCCGGCTGTGGGGCAGCAGAATGGCACACAATGCAGGGGAGATTACTAGAGATTCCAGGCTGGAGATGATTACCACCACCAGATAGGCAATGCCCATTGGGGTGAAGATCCGCCCCTCTACCCCAGAGAGTGTGAAAATCGGTGAAAAGACAATAATCCCAATTAACGTCGCTCCAATCAGCGACTCGCGCACCTCCTGAGAACCCTCAAAAATAATCTCCATTGCTGGCTTGGGATTGGGCGAGAGGCGATTTTCCCGTAAGCGGCGATCGGTATTTTCGCAGTAGACGATCGCATCATCCACTGCTGTCCCGATCGCCACTACCAATCCGCCGAGAGTCATGGTGTTGAGTTCCAGCCCGATCCAGGAACACACTAACAGCGAGAACAGTAGCGTGAGAAAGAAATCCAGCAAACATATGGTAAGGGTGCGCCAGTTCATCAGAAAGGGAATCAGAATGGCTGCGACAATCAAACTGCCTTCGATCAAAGCCGATCGCACATTACCAACTGAGGCATCAATGTAGGCATCTTGCCGGAAAGTGACATTCGCCTTCACATCCTTGGGTAAACCTGGTTTAATTTCCTCCATCGCCTCGATGATGGCTTGGGTGACGGTGGGACTATCCACCAAAGGTTGCTTGTTGACCATCACCACCACAGCCCGTTTAGTATTCCAACTGGCATCGCCTCGCGGTCGTGCAGCCCCAATCTTCACCTCTGCCACATCCCGCAGTAGAATGGGTTTTCCCTCCTGCACCTTGACCACAGCTTTTTGCAAATCTTCGATCGTCTGGATTTGTCCCTGTCCCCGAATCACCAATTCGCGATCGGGGTCAATCAACAATCCACCGGCGGTTTTGGCATTTGCCTCGTTTGCCGCCTTGACGACTTCCTGAAGGGAAACCTTCAACGCTTGGAGTTTTTCAGGATTCGCAATCACCTGAAACTGCTGCAAATCTCCGCCGTAAACCAGCACTTGCGATACGCCTGGAACTGCCAACAAGCGATTGTTGACTTTGCCATCCACCAAACGTCGCACTTCCATGATCGATGTAGTGTCAGACGTGAACGCATATTGAATCACCGTCCCGATGGGGGGAGCTAAGGGCGATATCTGCGGGGTACCAACCCCTTCCGGTAGTCTGTCTTGTGCGTCCTGCAATCGCTCTGCGACGAGTTGACGAGCTTGATAGGGGTCAGTTCCCCACTTAAACACCACGCGCAATACCGAAATTCCTACGGCTGAGGAGGTGCGGACGACTTCAACTCCAGGTGTCCCGTTGACTGCACTTTCTAGCGGTAACGTCACCAACGATTCCACCGCTTCTGGCGCAAGACCGGGGGCTTCGGTCTGTACTTCTACTTGAGGGGGCGCAAAGTTGGGCAAGACATCGAGGGGCATTCGACTTACAGTATGTGTACTCCAGATGGTTAGGGCGACCGCCCCCAACACCACTAACCATCGTTGAGCAATAGACCATTTGGGGATGACGTTTAACATAAAAATGAAATTTGGATAGCATTAGGCAAGCTTTTAGGAGACGGAGTAAAGAGATTTACTCCGTCGCGATCGACTGTTACCAAAAATCTTGGTTTTTGAATGTCTATTAGTCCTTGCCTTTTAACCCAAAGACGGCGAATCCACCCACCAGTAAAACTCCTGCGCCTGCTACCCACATCAAGGGTGACGATCCTTGAGCAGGCTGCGTTTCTGCTGGCAATGTAGCGGCCGATGCTTGCGTTTCTGCTGGCGATGTAGCGGGTGATGCCTGCGTTTCTGGCTGCGATGTAGCGGGTGATGCCGGGGTTTGGGCCTGCGGTTTACCTCGCAATGCCTCCGAGTACAAAAACGTTGCCCCCTGCGTTACAATCTGATTTCCCGGAACTAAATTGCCTTCTTTAATTTCCACCACATCTCCAGAGTCGCTACCAATCTGAACTGAGATTGGTTTGTAGGTTGTTCCTTCCTGGATGTAGACGAGCTTTTGCCCATTGGCATCAACTAAGCTGGTGCTGGGAACTTTGACAATACCTCCATCGGTTGTAGGGGCAATTGCCTCTGTCTTAATTCCCAATGCGGTTGCTTTACTGGCATCAACTTCGATCGGCTGCATAATCTTCGCCGCATCGCCACCTGCAAACTCGTTGTCATGCCCAACGTGCGCCAGCACCGGGGCCGAAGCCGTGCACAACACTAATCCCAAAACAAAACTAGATCCGTAACGGGCGATCGATAATGAACTTGAATTTAAATATTTCGATAGCATGGAAATTTCCTCCTCACATTTAGCGAACGGGGGTGATGAAGACAGCCACTCCTCTCAAGAGCAATCTATTCCTTACTTCAGAGTTGTGAACCTTCTCCCGCTAGGATGTCAGGGGGAAATAAAAATTTGATGAAAATTTGAGGCGAAGTCTAAAATTAGAGACCTCTAAGCTGTTGCGGCCTTTAAATTGTATGTCAAAAAAAATCAAAGTCTTGTGGGGAGTAGGGTTGGGCGTCCCGCCCGCCCTGAATATACAATTCAAATGCGCGACAGCTTATACCATTGCTCACTAACATGAGGTGAAAAGAGGGCATAGGAAGCGCCCACACCTCACTTCTTTGAGAAATGCTCTATTCCCCAAAGATTACAGCCACATTATTCCGAAATAAATCTAACAGCAACCGCCGCCGTTATAATGCCAAGTCGAATCAGTAATCAACACCTTATCCGGCATTAATCCCCCCAACTTCCCAGCAGTTTTATCGCACACCGCCGCCGGAACTCCCCGCTGCAAAACGTGACCTGCCCCGTCATCAAACAGCTCTTCAGACCCAGTATAAATCGCCGTCTTGCCAGTGAAAATGCAAGCTCCGTCATCCGGTACATCCACTTTGAAAGACACCGAATCTAGGCTTTCTAACAGCAAATCTGCATCCAATTGATAATTGTGTTTGTCCAGCAATCGGTAAGGACGGCGCGCCCGCACTTCGACTTGCCCAAAACCAACGTCTACAAGGTGTTGGACGTATTCTGCGTATGTCAAAGCGCCGGACAAACACAAGGCCCGCAAGCGTTGGTCTTCCTTCAAATGCTGCGGAATGGGGCGAGTTGCGATCGGATCGCTCATCAACAATCTGCCACCGGGTTTTAATACCCGATAAGTCTCTTTTAATGCTTTAGCTAAATCCGCTGGTTCAAAGATATTAAACAAGCAGTTTTGGGCGACAACATCTACAGAAGCATCCGGCACCGGCAAGGCAAAAGCATCGCCTTCACAAATTTCCACAAAACTCGGATCGAACCAATCATTTTCGTGGGCGGCTATTTGCAAGTTTCGTGCAGCCGCATCTCGCATTGCTGGAACTGGATCGACGGCAATAACCGCTCCTTTGTGTCTAGAAAAATACGCAAATTGTAGTGCTTCTAAGCCGCCGCCGACGCCTACATAAAGCACGAAGGGATTGCCTACAAGTTCGGCGGCGTGAACGGTTGTGCCGCAGCCGTAATTCATTTCTTGCATTTGTTCGGGAATTTTTAATCCTGGCAATTGCAAGGGGCTGCTTTGGACGCAGCAAAGTCCGATTTGGGGGGTTTCGGCAACATCGCTGTAGAATTTGGCTGCTGTTTCGAGGTAGGTCATTTTTTAGTGTCCTAATTTTTGATTTTTGACCGCAGATTGATCGCGGGCGGGACGCCCATGCCACGAAGCCCAGAAAGTTTTTGTTAGGTGGCAAATTCGACTGGATCGCGGGCGGGACGCCCATGCCACGAAGCCCAGAAAGTTTTTGTTAGGTGGCAAATTCGACTTTTTGTTCGGATTTTGGCTGATTTTTGGGTTCGGAAACTGTTGGTTCGGGAGGGGCTAATTCGCTGGTTGGCTGGCTAGCAGTTTCAGCGGCAACTGGTGGCGTTGGCGGTACAAGATTGGGAGACTGTTCTGGTATCGCGGGAGCGACTACTTTTGGTACTGGAGCTTTTTCTGTTATTTCTGGCAGGGCTGGTGGCTCTGAATGATTAGCAGGTTGGGGTTCTTGATGCAGGAAGTTGCGGAACCGATTGTAGTATCCTTTATATTCCTGTTTTTTTGTTTGGGGAGATTCTGTTGGGGTCGGTTCTATTATTTGAACTGGTTCTAAAATTTTAGGGGTTTCTAACTGTGGAGTTGCTGTCGGTGTCGGTTCTATTACTGGAATTGGTTCTACAATTTTCGGCGCTTCTAACTGTGGAGTTGCTGTTGGTGTCGGTTCTATTACTGGAATTGGTTCTACAATTTTCGGCGCTTCTAACTGTGGAGTTGCTGTTGGTGTCGGTTC
>NZ_JAUBOR010000018.1:0-64126 GCF_036700305.1 Microcoleus sp. Z1_A1 | reverse complement strand
TATTGCTTGAATGGGAGCAACTTCGGGAGCGACTGTGGGCTCTAAGTTCGGTTGGGTAACAGGGGTTTCTGGAAGCGTGGGTGAGGGTTGGACAACTGGTGTTTTTTCTAATGCAGGTGTCGGTGTCGGTTCGGGGGTTGGGGTTGGTGTGGGAGCGGGGGCTTGGTAGGTACGATCGACTATACCGCGAGTTTCTGCTGCTGTTAGTTCGCCCCGCACTAATTTTGAAAGAGGCTCTTGGCCGAGCGGTTGGAAATTTATCAGTCTGACTGTATTATTAAAGGCGTTTTTGACGATATTTCCCCGTTCGTCAATTAATTCTAGCTGTACCCAGTTTTTCCCTGGTTTGAATCCTTTAAGATATATAGGTTGCCACTGGTCGATCGCAAAGCTTTGGCCGTTGACTGTGGCTCGAATTTTCCAATCGAGTATTTCATCTTGGAAATTTTCTTGCGCCACTTCGTGCGGGGGGGCATTTGTCAAGTAAAAGTCGAGCAGGATGGGTTCTGCCCCGTAGCTGCCTTGGGGGCTGTTGTACGTTAATAGGGGCAATTTTCGATCGGGATTATTGTCGTCTGTTTTGGTAAAAACGTGAAAGGTGGTTTGAGCCACCGCACCTTCGTTTTTAAAGCTTTCTTCCCAAGGGCGGGCGGCGAACACCTGCAGGGTATGGGTTCCCGGATCTAAGTCGGAAAGCGTTAAAGGTTGGTTGATGTCGTAAACTGCTGCATAAGGTTGGTTGTCTAATAAAACTTGCAGATGGGGGCCCAAACCCAAGTTTGCATCTTTGAAAATGGGCAAGTCCTTCACTTGGAACTCAACAGATACATTTATATCCTGAAGCACTTCGTCAGGTTTTGGATTCAAAATACTAATTTGAGGCTGGTAGATTTCTAGAGCCTGACGCAGTTGTTGAATGGCTTCTGGGGGAGAAACCTCTGAGATTCTGTTTACTGGGGCGGTAGCTGAGCCGCTCTTGTTCCCTGGTTTGGGCAATTCGGGATGGCCCGCGCCACAACTTGCTAAACCCAAAATTAATACTGCTACTGCGAACAATGCCAGCAGCCTGCCCGCAACCGTTCTGTGCCAATTGATCCCAATCACGCAACCATACTCCTAGAAGCCTTCTCATAGGGAACTATAGCCCAAAAATGAATTTAGTATTGGGGAATTGCCGGCTTTGGAATTCCCAAGCCGCGTAGGAACCCGGATTGAGGCAGCAGCGGGCAACCCATCGTCTCCTACTTTTAATTGCTGTAGCCTTTTTCCCAAACATATATCTACAAATGAGTATTCCTAAATTACCTTATCTTTGAGTTTTGTAAAGTTAATGGCAGTACCCCTTGACTTTTTAGAGCGACTGTGGGATTTAAAGGCGTTATTACATCAAGAATAGAGGCTTTTTTAAGTATTGTTAACAAGCGATTAATACTCCTCTAGCAAGCTTATAATTCATAAAACTCCCTCAAAAGGAGCAGCCGTATCAAGTCTGAATCAAGGAGGCGATCGGCGGCTCCAGATAGCGAGAAGAGTTGGCAGTACCCAGTCACATTGTTAGCGACACTGGGAAACTGGCTTCTTCACAGAAGCAAAATGCTTGGGGAGACGATGCACCTGCGTCTAGCTCTGCAAAGAGTAAAGTGCAGTGAAGTGTCGGCTTTTTCGAGAATCCCCCGCCTAATCAAGCGTGGGGAGTGTCCGGTACAGTGTTCAGTTCTCGTTCCTTGTCTTACCGAGAGGAGAGTCTTCATGACCATTAGTCCTCCAGAGCGAGAGGTAAAAGCTAGGGTAGTAGTCGATAAAAATCCGGTTCCAACTTCTTTCGAGAAGTGGTCAAAACCCGGTCATTTTGATCGCACTCTAGCTAAGGGGCCAAAAACCACCACTTGGATTTGGAACCTCCACGCTAACGCTCACGACTTTGACAGTCATACAAGTGACTTAGAAGACGTTTCGCGCAAAATCTTTAGCGCTCACTTCGGCCACTTGGCAGTAATCTTCGTATGGTTGAGCGGCGCATATTTCCACGGCGCTAAATTTTCCAATTACGAAGCTTGGCTGACAAATCCTACAGCCATCAAGCCCAGCGCTCAAGTGGTCTGGCCGATTTTTGGTCAAGAAATTTTAAATGCAGATGTAGGCGGCGGCTTTCACGGGATTCAGATCACCTCTGGTCTATTCCAACTGTGGCGCGCCAACGGCATCACTAACTCATACCAGCTATATTGCACTGCGATCGGCGCCCTGGTAATGGCAGCTTTGATGCTGTTTGCCGGTTGGTTCCACTATCACGTCCGCGCTCCGAAACTGGAATGGTTCCAGAACGTGGAATCGATGATGAACCACCACTTGGCAGTTTTGTTAGGCTGCGGGTGCTTGGGCTTCGCAGGACAACAAATTCACGTGGCTCTGCCGATCAATGCTTGCATGGACGCGATCGATGCAGGTGCACCGCTGACAGTCGGCGGTAAGCTGATCAAAACAGTTGCCGACATCCCCCTGCCGCACGAGTGGATTTTGACACCGGGCTTGATGGCTGACATCTACCCGAGTTTCGCTAAAGGTTTAACCCCCTTCTTCACCCTCAACTGGGGCGCATATACAGACTTCCTGACCTTCAAAGGCGGTCTGAACCCCACCACAGGCGGTTTGTGGCTGACTGATACAGCACACCACCACTTAGCTTTGGCAGTGCTATTCATCGTCGCTGGTCATATGTACCGGACGAACTGGGGCATCGGCCACAGCATGAAAGAAATCCTAGAGAACCACAAAGGCCCCTTCACTGGTGAAGGTCACAAAGGTCTCTACGAAATCCTGACTAATTCTTGGCACGCGCAACTGTCGATTAACTTGGCACTGATGGGCTCTTTGAGCATCATCGTCGCCCAACATATGTACGCGATGCCTCCGTATCCGTACATCGCGACCGACTACCCGACTCAGCTATCCCTGTTCACCCACCACATGTGGATTGGCGGATTCCTGATTGTTGGAGCAGCCGCTCACGGAGCAATCTTCATGGTTCGGGATTACGATCCCGCTGGAAATGTCAACAACTTGTTGGATCGCGTGATCCGTCATAGAGATGCGATCATTTCCCACCTGAACTGGGTTTGTATATTCTTGGGCTTCCACAGCTTCGGTTTGTACGTTCACAACGACACGATGCGCGCTTTCGGTCGTCCTCAAGATTTGTTCTCGGATACCGGGATTCAGTTGCGTCCGATATTTGCCCAGTGGGTGCAAAACATCCACGCTTTGGCTCCGGGCACAACAGCGCCTAATGCTACGGAAATCGTTAGCCATGCTTTTGGCGGCGGTGCAGTAGTAGTCGCCGGCAAAGTAGCGATGATGCCGATCGAGTTGGGTACGGCGGATTTCATGATCCACCACATCCACGCTTTCACCATTCACGTTACAGTCCTGATTCTTTTGAAAGGCGTGTTGTTTGCACGCAGTTCTCGCTTGGTTCCTGACAAAGGCAACTTGGGCTTCCGGTTCCCTTGCGACGGCCCCGGCCGTGGCGGCACCTGCCAAGTTTCTGGTTGGGATCACGTGTTCCTAGGCTTGTTCTGGATGTACAACTGCATCTCGATCGTGATTTTCCACTTTAGCTGGAAAATGCAGTCGGACGTGTGGGGAACAGTATCGCCAGACGGCACAATTTCTCACATTACCGGTGGCAACTTCGCACAAAGTGCAATCACGATTAACGGCTGGCTGCGGGACTTCCTTTGGGCGCAAGCTTCTCAGGTGATTCAGTCCTACGGTTCGGCACTGTCGGCCTACGGTCTGATGTTCCTAGCTGGACACTTCGTCTTCGCCTTCAGCTTGATGTTCCTGTTCAGCGGCCGCGGCTACTGGCAAGAACTGATTGAGTCGATTGTTTGGGCTCACAACAAGCTCAAGGTAGCTCCGTCGATTCAGCCTCGCGCTCTGAGCATTATTCAGGGTCGGGCTGTGGGTGTAGCTCACTACCTCCTAGGAGGAATTGTCACTACGTGGGCATTTTTCCTAGCGCGAATCATTTCGGTAGGGTAAACTACCCCTAGGTTTTGGATTCTCGATTTGGGAGGAATCTCAAATCGAGAATCCAAACTCCGAACCGAATCCCTTCAATTTTGTTCAGGATTCAGGATTAATCAAGGCTTATGGCAACGAAATTTCCAAAATTTAGCCAAGACCTTGCCCAAGACCCGACCACACGGCGGATCTGGTACGGGATTGCCACAGCACACGACTTTGAAAGCCACGATGGCATGACCGAAGAAAATCTTTACCAAAAGATTTTTGCTTCTCACTTCGGCCACCTAGCAATCATTTTCTTGTGGACATCGGGCAGCCTGTTCCACGTAGCATGGCAAGGTAACTTTGAACAGTGGATTAAAGACCCTCTAAACGTCCGCCCGATCGCTCACGCGATTTGGGACCCGCAATTCGGCGCTCCTGCAGTAGAAGCTTTCACTCAAGGGGGCGCTTCTAACCCGGTGGATATCTCTTACTCTGGTGTCTACCATTGGTGGTTCACCCAAGGGATTCGGACAAACGCCGACCTGTATCAAGGAGCTATCTTCTTGCTACTACTGGCGGCTGTCTTCCTGTTCGCAGGTTGGTTGCACCTCCAGCCCAAGTACCGCCCCAGCTTGTCTTGGTTCAAAAATGCTGAATCTCGCCTCAACCACCACTTGGCTGGTTTGTTCGGTGTCAGCTCTTTGGCTTGGACTGGTCACATGGTTCACGTTGCTATCCCCGAATCTCGCGGACAGCACGTAGGTTGGGACAACTTCTTGTCTACCCCACCTCACCCGGCCGGTTTGGCTCCGTTCTTCAGTGGTAACTGGGGCGTATACGCCGAGAATCCAGATGCAGCGAACCATGTCTTCGGTACTTCCGAAGGCGCTGGAACCGCAATTCTGACTTTCTTGGGTGGCTTCCACCCTCAAACAGAATCCCTGTGGCTGACAGACATCGCTCACCACCACTTGGCGATCGCAGTTCTGTTTATCGTTGCCGGTCATATGTACCGGACTAACTTCGGTATCGGTCACAGCATCAAAGAGATGTTGGATTCTAAGGCTGGTTTGGTCGGCGGCAAGAGTGAAGGACAGTTCAACTTGCCTCACCAAGGCTTGTATGAAACCTACAACAACTCGCTGCACTTCCAACTGGCATTTCACCTCGCTGCTTTGGGTGTAATTACCTCCTTGGTAGCACAGCATATGTACGCGATGCCTCCCTACGCTTTTATAGGTAAGGACTTCACGACTCAGGCTGCGCTTTACACTCACCACCAGTACATTGCTGGATTTATCATGGTCGGCGCTTTCGCCCACGGAGCTATCTTCTTGGTGCGGGACTACGATCCTGAAGCAAACAAAGGCAACGTGCTCGATCGCGTGTTGCAGCACAAAGAAGCGATTATCTCTCACTTGAGCTGGGTGTCGCTGTTCTTGGGCTTCCACACTCTCGGCTTGTACGTTCACAATGACGTTGTAGTTGCTTTCGGAACTCCTGAAAAGCAAATCTTGATTGAACCAGTGTTCGCACAGTTCATCCAAGCTGCTCACGGAAAAGCTCTCTACGGCATGGACGTGCTGTTGTCTAACCCTGACAGCATTGCTTCTACCGCTTGGCCCAACTACGGCAACGTATGGCTCCCAGGCTGGTTGGATGCGATTAACAGCGGTACTAATTCTCTGTTCTTGGCGATCGGACCTGGCGATTTCTTGGTTCACCACGCGATCGCACTAGGCTTGCACACCACCACCTTGATCTTGGTCAAGGGCGCTCTGGATGCACGCGGTTCTAAGCTGATGCCGGACAAAAAAGACTTCGGTTATGCTTTCCCTTGCGACGGCCCCGGCCGTGGCGGTACTTGCGACATCTCTGCTTGGGACGCGATGTACCTGTCTGTATTCTGGATGTTGAACACCCTAGCTTGGGTAACGTTCTACTGGCACTGGAAGCACCTGGGCATCTGGCAAGGTAACGTGGCTCAGTTCAATGAGTCTTCTACCTACCTGATGGGCTGGTTCCGCGATTACCTCTGGCTGTATTCTTCTCAGTTGATCAACGGTTACAACCCGTATGGTACTAACAACTTGTCAGTCTGGGCTTGGATGTTCTTATTCGGACACCTTGTTTGGGCAACTGGTTTCATGTTCCTGATCTCTTGGAGAGGTTACTGGCAAGAGTTGATCGAGACTTTGGTTTGGGCTCACGAGCGCACTCCTTTGGCTAACTTGGTTCGCTGGAAAGACAAGCCTGTTGCTTTGTCGATCGTCCAAGGTCGTTTGGTTGGCTTAGTTCACTTTACTGTGGGCAACGTCCTCACTTACGCGGCCTTTGTAATTGCCTCGACAGCCGGGAAATTCGGATAATTCCGAAGTCTGGTTTTGTAGGTAATTAAATCAAATCCCCTGCCTTCTGGCGGGGGATTTTTTTGTATATGTGTCAATTACCGCCTATGCAACAGTGGTATAAAGAAGATATGGCATTATATATTCATGTTGATATTATCGTGTCTCAATTATTCAACCGCATCCCTGGACGAACCTATTTATTACTAGCAATCCTCATTTTTGCTGCCTCTAACTCTGTCATTCGCAAACTGACCGATTTAGGAGCGCAGAACCCGATAAACGGCAGAAATTTGATTTCACTTTGTAATGTTTTATTTGTAGGGAATCTCTGCGCGTTAGCAGTTTTATTCCTGGTTTATCGCCAGCAATGTACAGTGCAAAATTTCCGATCGATTCCCAGTAAAACATGGTGGGGGTTGATGGGAATTTCTTTGCTATCTGGGGCATTGGCTCCAGCCTTAACTTTTATGGCGTTGGATTTAACCGCTGTCAATAATGTGGTACTGATTGGACGCATTGAGCCGCCTCTGATTTTAGCGCTGTCCATTCTAATTTTGGGCGATCGCGTCAATCTTTGGGTGATTGCGGGGGCGATGGTTTCGTTTGTGGGTGTTGCACTGACTATTGTATTGCAAGCACCGACTACCGATATGATGGACATGGGCGGATTGACGATCGGCAGAGGCGAATTCATGGCAGCATCCGGGGCGATCGCGTTAGCCATTTCGACGATTATTAGTAAAGTCACGCTCAAACAAATTCCGTTAGGATTGTTCTCTATTATCAGAACAACACTGGGAACAGTTGTTTTCTTTATGGCTGTTTTAATCTTATATACTCCCACCCACTGTATCGATATTTTTTCGCCCTTCCTCTGGCAGTGGATGCTCCTCTACGGTGGGATTATTGTTGTGGGCGGACAACTGTGCTGGTTTACCGGACTAAAAACGACGGGCGCTGCAGATGTATCCCTCGCCAGTTCGTTTAGTCCGATCGCGGGGATTTTAGCCGCCTATTTGATTTTATCGGAAACGCCAACAAGAGCTCAATACATCGGGGGCAGCATCATTTTAATCGGGATCGTTCTCAATCAAATTGGCGTTTTTCGCAAGCAAACCCAACCCGCGCCTCAACCTCCTGTAAGTCCGGCAAAAGAGATGGATATGGAGGTGGGATTCAAAGGGATTTAATGGTTAATACTACAGATTCTTAGTTACAATAAGTAACCCTAGAAGTTGATATTCGCAATAGTCCGATTAATGTTCGTCGGCGCCAGAAGGCGAAGCGGTTGGCTGAGTCTGTTAAGCACGAATAAAAGTTCAATTTTATGAAACCTGTTCTGAATAAAGGGCAACTGACAACCTGGAAAGACGATCGGGGGTTTGGCTTCCTTAAACCGGATGATGGCAGTAAAGAAGTTTTCTTGCATATCAGTGCGCTGAAGGAAGCAAGTCGTCGCCCAAAAGTTGGAGATACGATTTTGTACCAGGAAGTTGCTGAAACAGACGGGAAAGTACGTGCAACTAGAGCATCAATTCAAGGTGTTGCACCTCGACATCAGCCAACAAAGCAGAAACCACAGAAACGCGGTGTACTCAAAACAGTTTTTGGTATTGGGATTCTGGCTGTCATTGTGGTTATTACAATCGAGTTTAGTCCTAGTCGTTCACCTTCTCCAATTACATCGATCGCAAAACCAGGATGTACTATCAAAGGCAACATCTCGATCGATACAGGCAATAAGATTTATCACCTTCCAGGCATGGAAGATTACGAATCAACAGTTATCGATCCAGCTAGCGGTGAGAGATGGTTTTGCACAGAGTCAGAGGCGATCGCCAATGGTTGGCGTAAAGCACCGAGGTAGCCCCAGCATCCCAACAGCCGTGCTGCACCGGAACGGATTGCTCAAGGAAGAAGCCAGAAGTTGATATCGCCGTTTTTGCTATGGTGGATTTACTTGAGCCCCCACTTGACTATGCAACTCTACGTCGAAAGCAAAAGAAAGAAAATTGACGTGATACGCGGCCCATATTCTCAAGCCGAGATTGTTGATATTACATCGAAAGCTGATCGACCTTGGATAAAGTTGAGTCCATTTTAGCCGTAAAGATTAAACTGTTGACCTGGTTTTCCTCCGCTTCAAATCTCTCCATTCACCTGCATTTGATGCACCTTATCGGCCAACTCTTGGCGGCTTTCCTTATCGAGTGCATCAATTGCCAGCATTCCCAAATACACTACTTCTTTCTGAGTTAGTCTGGTCGCTAGCGCTTGTTTTTGAATGACTTCCTTGATCACGGAACTGACCGCGATCGCAGTATTAGTTTTAGCCACGAAGAATAATCAACTATTAATAACAACTTTCCTTGATGTTACCATCCTCAATCCGATTAAGTACAATAATGTTTGAGTAAGTACAGTTAATCCTGCTATAGTGGAAAAAATAAAAAAAAGCGATCGCCCCCGGTGTAGACAACTTAAGGGCGATCGACCTATTCCTCAATAATCTCCACCAAGTCCTCAATCATCACATCAAAGGCCCGCGCTAACTTGTACAGGGCGGTAAAGTCAACCATTGATATTTCTGAACGACGAGCATAGCTGGTTATGGTGCTATAGATCACGCCCGATCGCTCAGCCACCTCCTTGAATGTCCAGCCTCTCTCGGCCGCTAGCTCTCGCACTTTAACTCTGACTAAACCCATGCTTGACAAATAATGCAGTTGCGTTTTAAGATAATTGCATCTGAAAAAGCGATCGCCCCCGGTCTAGACAACTTAAGGCCGATCAACCTATTCCTCCAAAACCTCAACCAAATCCTCAATCATCACATCAAAAGTCCGAGCTAACTTCCGCAGCAAAGTAAAGTCAACCGTTGTCAGCCCTGGACAACGAGCATAATGCTTGACAGTGTTGTACATTACCCCAGAACGTTCTGAAACTTCCTTGAATGTCCAACCTTTCTCAGCAGCTAGTTCTCTGACTTTAATTCTTACTAAACCCATGCTTGAGAGTGGATGCAATTCTTAGGTTGGCTCACCATGATATCAGAAAATCCGTCAATATCGTGGGCGATCGACCTATTCCTCCAAAATCTCCACCAAATCCTCAATCATTACGTCAAACGTGCGAGCCAACCTGTGCAAGTAGGCAAAATTAACGGTTGTCATGCCTTGACATTGGGCGTAGTTTCTGATGGTGCTGTAACCAACGCCCGATCGCTCAGCCACCTCCTTGAATGTCCAGCCTCTCTCGGCCGCTAGCTCTCGCACTTTAACTCTGACTAAACCCATGCTTGACAAATAATGCAGTTGCGTTTTAAGATAATTGCATCTAAAAAAGCGATCGCCCCCGGTCTAGACAACTTAAGGTCGATCGACCTATTCCTCCAAAACCTCAACCAGATCCTCAATCATCACATCAAAAGTCCGAGCTAACTTCCGCAGGCAAGTAAAGTCAACCATTGCCATTTCAGGACGACGAGCATAGCTTCTGACAGTGCTATAAATTACCCCGGAACGATCGGATACTTCCTTAAGCGTCCAGCCCTTCTCCGCCGCTAGTTCCCGAATTTTTAGCCTGACTAAACCCATGCTTGACAGTTGATGCAATTGCGTCGTACAATTTTATATGTAAAGAGCGATCGCCCCCCGGCCTGGAAAACTAAAGGGCGATCGTCTGTAAAACCTAATCTGGACAGATTATTTCTTTCTATCAAAAAGTGCATTTGCCATATCCAGAAGTCTACTAACCATATCCAGAGGTGTACTAGCCATGATATCAGAAACTCCGGCAAAATCGCGGACGATCGCAGAATCCAGAATAATTCACAAATCGCCAATCCTGCATCCGCTGGCGAGATTCGTTACCGAAGAAACAGTTGCACTCCTGTTCAATATCACAGCAGACGAGATTTACCGCATCGAATGCTGTCGTTACATGGTGTACGTTCACGCCAAAGGCATCAGCCGCTTTGTTAGCTACGCCGATTTTCCTCCTATTTTACAAGTACAGCCGATCGCACTTCAAGATTTTGGCAGATGGTACAAACGCTGGAAAAGCAAGCAAGCACCAGCATTTTGGACTAAATTCTACACGTACAAGTTCAAAAAAGCTGTTTCCGTTGACAGCTTGCTAGAGTGGGGCCAATTGGTAGCTACTGTTAAATCGGTCATTTCTGGGCCCGCGCTGCAACAGCTACGAGATGTCTATGCCCAAGAAAAAGATTTGATGGATAAATTTTAAAGTGCGCTCGACTTAATCCTACTTGAACTTTCAATTAAATTTTAAAACACTTCATCTTCGATTCCCAGCCACCATTCCCCCAGATTCATTAAATCTTTGTGGATATCGGTAAGTTCTGTCATATACTCTTCAGCAGAAATCTCCGATCGCCTTTCTTGCAATTTTTTCAGCCGCAGTTGCACCAACAGCCAAGGTTTGGAAATCCCATCGGTTGCTTCGATATATTTGGCTAGCTGTTTGCTGTCCATAGTTATTGATTATTTTTTATATCGGAATGATTAAACCGCAGAGAACGCAGAGAACGCAGAGGAAGAGAAGAGAGAGATGAATAATTCTGAGACCAACTAATCTAATATTATAGGACTTTTGAAACGGCTTAAAAAGCTCTGATTTTTCCCAGTCGGTTTCAACCGACTTGAGCTTTGAGCCAGGGGTTGAAACCCCTGGCGGACTAACGGATTGGCGGACTTGGAAGCTAATATGCCTCCCGCAAACATCTTTTACCTATAATCCGAAGTCTGAATATTCTTGAGCTTCGCAGCATATTTCATGCCGTATTCCGGGCGACAGAAGCGATCGATCTGAGACTCAAAGAAAGCCCGATTTGCCTTCAAATGCTTTGGATTCGGGTCATCTAAAGGATACAAAAGAGCAGTCCGTAACGCTTGAATCACCGCCGAAGTTACGCAGTACATCGATCGCTGGAATGTCACCCCAATTTGATTTAGGATATCATCTTCACCGCGACAGCGCTGTTTGTAGAAATCCATCAAATAAGGCGGCAGGAAATGCAGCATATCTTGTGCTAGCAAAGTCGGCGGAATCCCCGCCGTACCTACCGGGAATTTGTCTGCATACAAAACTCCGTAGTGGAAGTCTTTTTGGTCGTCAGGAACTTCTCTAGCTTGAGCGTTGTAAGATTTGGTGCCTCGGAATGGCGAAGTGCGATAAAATACAGCTTCCACGTAAGGTAACGCTGCTTCGTAAAGCCAAGTGAAACCTTTAGATTTGGGGATGATTTCGTAGGTTTCACCGTCGATTTGGACATGGTGGTAAATGGGTCTTCCGGCGATCGCAAATATGCCATTTACTAGGAAATCCATCGCCTGCGGGACTGTGGTAATTTTCCCTTCGTCGTACAAGTCGGAAACTTCAAAAAACACTGGTGCCATTACTTCCCAGAATAAACCGAGATTGCTGTAATAAGACATTTGGCGGCACTGTTCTAAAAACATTTCGGGAAATGCTTTGTGAATTGCCAGCATGAACGGGTCTTTTTTGAAGTAAGCTTTAATTGCGCGATCGGCATTAGCTTTATATTCGTCACTGTCCAAATAAGGATCGAATTGATTGGTTGGGACGTACAAGCCCCGGTGCCAAAGCATTGACCTCATGCACTCTTCGGCAAATTCCATGTTAATGCGATCGTGCCACAAATGATGGAACAGTCGCGGGAGTTTACCAGTTTCACCCTTCTCCATGAACTCCAAAAGTTCTGGGTGGACACTTCCAGTACCGCGCCAAATCCGCAAATCTGCACCGTCGCCTGCATAGTGATTTTGTAAATCTAAATACTCTTGCGGTAAAAAGTATTTAAAGAAAGGAAGCGGGTGTAAAAATACTCGTTCGGCGATGTAAAGCAAATCCCGCCAGTAGAAGTCCATCGGCACCGCGTAAGCTTTCCAGATAGCGATGATTTGCATCAGATTTTCCGGCGTATCTGGAATCATAGCGCCGCCCGCTTCCAGTCTGTGAATTATTTCGGCAAATTCGTGTTTTGAAGGGGGTAGTTTAGTTGCTGGTTTATTAGGGGTTTGTACCATTGTTTCTTCCTTTGTTTGACTGAATTTTACTATTTATAAATTGCTCTATTCGGGAATTAGGTTCTCCCAAATCTCATGCTTTTCGGAAAGATAGCGCTGCTTTTTACAGTTATTTTTCCTCTTTTCCAGCCCAAGGAGGCGGGCCTTGTGGAGAGCGGATGTTGATAATTGATCCGTTCGACAGAGTTATCGAAAAAGCATCAAATTCGCCGTCATCCATTTCGCCAACAACGGTAATTGTTTCCCCTTCTGATAGATTAATATTGCGCCACCTGCGCGGGCCGGCATCGACTTTAACTTGACCGCTGCCGTCATTTAAAATCCACTCATTTTCATCAGCTTCTCCAAAACCGACTACTCGGCCAGAGATGGTAATTCCTGTTTTCGATGCTGGCAAATCGCGAATTCGAGTTATAGCTTGTGCAAAAGCAGAAGTTGCCATTACTAAAAGAAGGGTTGTAACGGCGGATAAACTGAAAAGTTTTTTCGGTTTCATGAGCGCTCATCTCCTGGTATTTATCTGGAGGCTCTGCGTCCAAAATCTTGCATTAAAATTGGATACAGAGCCTAGTAACGAGTAGATATTTGTGAGGCAGCATAGTCGGACACAAGGCAAGTGCCGACCCTATTTTAATCGCTGAACTATCTCAGTCTGCGGAGACAGACTTCGTTTGTGTAAAGGCGATTTCAATCGCTGATTTTTTCCAAGGATAGCTAATAGCAACTTGGGTATTCCTGTCAGCCGGCAGAGTAGCAACGATCGCATTTGTAGTCGATTCGCTCCACTTGAGCAGCCAAGCAGGTTGAATTCCCAACACGAAAATGATGCCCGCCAAAACCAGCGCCGGCATATTTTCAGCAAACGTAACTGGAGGGTAGTAAGCCGTGGCATTGTCCAACTTCCCAAAACAGGTGCGGTTGAGCAGAATCACAAAGTAAACGGCTGTTAAACCCGAAGCTAAAATGCAGATTAAAGTGGGAATTGGAAAGATAGAGAAACTGCCTTGAAATACTAAAAATTCGGCAATAAAACCCACCAAACCGGGAATGCCGGCGCTTGCCATGCCGCCCAAAACTAACAGGGAACTAGCCGTGGGTAAACCCCGCATCGGATTCATCAAACCGTTGAGCACGTCCAAATCTCGCGTGCCGACTTTGCTTTCGATGATGCCTACTAAATAAAATAGCAAAGCTAAAATTAAGCCGTGGCTTACCATTTGCCCGACTGCACCGATTAATGCCAGCTTCGTACCCGCAGCGCAGGCAACGAGGATGTAGCCCATATGCCCGATCGAACTATAGGCTACCATGCGTTTGATGTCTTTTTGGGCGATCGCGCTCAAAGCACCGTACATCACGCTCACAGTCCCGATAATCGCTAAACCGGGAGCGATAATCGACCAAGTTTCGGGAAACATCTGCAAGCCAAACCGCACTAAACCGTAAGTTCCCAACTTCGCCAGAATCCCTCCCAGCAAAATTGCTGTTGCTGGCGAAGCTTCCACGTAAGCATCCGGTAGCCAAGTATGCAGTGGCACCAAGGGAATTTTAATTCCCAACCCAATTAGCAAAATTGTTAGCAGGATTAACTGCACATTTCTCGGCAATTCTTGAGTGGTAATCGCACTGTAATCGAAATTTAAAGAACCGCTAAGCCAAGCCACACCCAAAAATGCTGCTAGCACTAAAAGTCCCGAAACTGCCGTGTAGATCAAAAACTTCATGGCAGCGTATTCCCGCTGCTTTCCGCCCCAAATCGCAATCAACAGGTAAAAAGGAATTAATTCTACTTCGTAAAACAGTACAAACAGCAGCAAATTTTGAGACATCAAAGCTCCGGCAATACCAGCATTGATTAGCAAAATCAAAGCGTAGTAAAGCTGGGGGCGCTCCATCTTTTCGCCCGTGCCGTAAATGACTAATAGCGTCAGCAAAGCACTTAAAACCAGCAGCGGCAAGGACAAGCCGTCAATGCCCAAGTTGTAGCTCAAACCTAATTGTGGAATCCAAGGCAAATATTCTTGAAATTGCAGTCCCGAATTTGCTGGATCGAATTGAGTTAACAGCCAGATATTCAATATGAAAATAGCTGCTGCAAAAGCCGATGCTATTGAACGCAGGCGCATCCCATTTATGTTTCCGGGCAGGAACCCGACTACCGCAGCGCCCAACGCGGGCAACCAGAGCAAGGCACTAAGCATAATGTGTGAAGAGTAAAGAGTAAAGAATCTATTGAGAGTTGATAGTTGATAGTCAATCTTTGAGAGTTGAGAGTTGATAGTTGATAGTTATCAAGCGTCAATTGTCAAATTTCAATTTTTCGCTGTTACAAACCCCTCGCTGTCAATTGTCAACTGTCAATTGTAGGCTGTTAAAACCCCTTGCTGTCCCAGGTCAACTGTCCCAGGTCAACTAACTCTGGGGGCGGGCACGGGGGCACAGCCCCTACCAACTGTCAACTGTTAACTGTTAACTGTTAACTGTTAACTGTTTAAGACTCAACCAACCTATTGATGAGACCCGTATCTAAATCGTAATAGCCACCCACCACTTTCAGTTTATTCTCCAGAATTAACTGAGAGATCACTGGAGATGCTTTTAATTTTCTAGTTTGCAGGATAACATTTGCTTTTGAAGCATTTTCTAGATGATCGCCCGTTTGGTTTTTTGAGCTTTCTACAGCAGGCTTAATGGCGTCGAGCAAACTGCCAATTTGACCGGGAACTTGAGCACCTTTAATGGTAGCTTCTACCGCACCGCACCTTTTATGCCCGATTACCATCAGCACTTTTGCTCCCAACACCAACGTGCCAAATTCCAGGCTGCCAATTTCTTCGGGAGTCGCCACATTGCCGGCGACTCGACAGACAAATAAATCTCCAAATCCTTGGTCGAAAATAATCTCGGAAGGGAAACGGGAATCCGAACAGCCGAGAATAGCAGCAAAAGGTTTTTGAGATATGGCAACTTGGGCGAGATCGGATAAGTTTTGGTTAAAACCTCGGCGTTTTTTTTCAACAAACCGCTTGTTCCCGCTCATTAACTTTTGCAAAGCTGCATCGGGAGTCATGTCATTTTGAGCAATTGCTGGTTCGGGTGCAGCCAAATCAGCGCCTGCTCCTGCTGCGAGTATCCCTGTACCAATGGCTCCTGCGACAAATTTGAGGGAATTGCGTCGGGAAAGATTGAAGTGTCTGTTGTCTGAGGTCATTTATGCTGCCTTATTTGAACGAGTGGGAAATCTTTGTTCAAGATTTCAGGTTTTTAAGATTTTAGATTAAAACTGTCACCTAAAATCTTCAATTTTATATGTCTTTACCCGCCTACAATCAGCGACAAGCGAGCTAGCAAAGGCCAGCTTATGAGTAGTCCCAAAACTGCTACTCCGAACAGAATTGTTAGGGCGTAAAACTGAGTTTGACCGTTAACGTTGTATTTGAGGCTTTGCCCGCCGAAAACCGTTGCAAAACCGATTAAGTTCGCGAATCCGTCAACAATATTGCGATCGAACCACGAGATGATTTGAGCAACTAAACCGACTGCAAATATCACAGTCACCCGGTAAAGTTTTGCCGTGTAAAAGTCGTAAGCAAAAAAGTCTTGCAAAGCTTCAGAACCAATTCGTACCGGTTTTTCCCATTTTTCGTTCAGGTAAACAAATGCTCCGGCACTGATGCCGATCGCCGTTGACAAAACTAGCAATCCAGTTGCGGTATAATTCAAACTTGCCCCCGGCACTAAATGCCACGCCGCCAGCAAGTGCGGAACGTGCAAAGTAAAGCCCATTAAAACAGTCATCGGCAAGATAAAAGGCCAGTGAACTTCCGGCGAGCGTTCGGTCATTTGCTTTGGTTTGCCGCCGAAAACTAAACCGAAGACGCGCACCAAGCCAAAAGCAGTGACGCCGTTTACAAACAGCACTATTCCTAACAAGAAAGGGTGAGTTTGCGAAAGCCCGGATGTGAAGTCTTCTAAAGCCCAGAAACAGCCGAAGGGCGGCAGTCCCACCAATCCAGCGCTACCGACAATAAACGATATCGCCGATATCGGCCGCTTTCTCCACAAACCGCCGAGAGCTCGGACATCCTGAGTGATGCTGTTCCAAACTACCGAACCGATGCTCATCACCAGCAAACCCATTGCCAAGCTGTAGGCAAATATCAATGTCAGGGCTGTCGGGGCTTGTCCGGTGCCGACGGCGATAAATACTAAGCCCATGTAAGAGCTGACTATATAAGAAAGCGTGCGCTTGATGTCAATTTGGGCGATCGCAATTAATGAAGCACCAACCGCCGTCGCAGCACCTACAATAATAGTTGTCTTCACACCCACGGGCGACAAAGCAATCACCGGCTGCAACTTAATCAATATCCAAGCACCAGTTTCCACAACTACGGTGTTCCGCAAAATCGTCGCCGGCAGCGGGCCTTCCATCGCTTCATCCAGCCACAGGTGCAAGGGAAACTGAGCGCACTTACCCATCGGGCCAGCAATCAAAGCTAAGCTCAACAGCGTCGCTACAGTAGGGTCAAGCTTTGCAGTCTCGGCCCAAACAGCCAACTCGTCAAAATTCCAAGTTCCAGCCAGCGGCAGAATTGCGACTACTCCCATCAGCAGGAATAAGTCACCCACCCGCTTGGTTAAGAAAGCGTCGCGGGCTCCTGTCACCACCAAAGACTGATTGAACCACAGCCCGACTAGCAGGTAAGTACCCAAAGTCAGAACTTCCAAAATCATGTAACTGAAGAAGAGAGAATTGCACAGTACCAAGCCGCACATCCCCGCTTCAAACAGCCCCATCAGGGAAAACAATCTCGCCCAGCCCCAGTCCATTTCCATGTAACCGAAAGCATAAATCTGCGCCAGCAAGTTCAGTCCAGTAATCAAAACTGTCGCCCCGACGGTGACAGCAGAGATTTCAACGGGAATTGTTAAGTCTAAACCTGCTACATTCAGCCAGGGAATGAACTGGTGTTGCGCTGGTTGGTTCCAGATAGCTGTGAGGGCGATGACGCCGTGTAGGAAAGCGAACAACGTTAATATGGCGTTCACATAACCTGATGGTCTTGGCCCCGTGCGACGGGTAACTGCCGGAAACCACAGTATCGACAGAACTCCACCGATGAGTGGATAGCAAGGTATAAACCAAACCGTCTGGAGTAAGATTTGAGCCATTGGCATTACCTGTAAAGGTTACAAAAATTTAAAATTCTGAGAATAATTCCGATCGGGCAAACAACAGCACGGCGAAAGCCAGAAGGCAGAATTAGAGGCTATTTTGGCGTCAGTATTCGAGTTACTCGTTGTTTTGATACTAGGCGGGAAGAATAGACTTATTAATTTTATATTAAGTATTGCGTTAAATTTTCATATTTCTGATTCAGCATACTTATCTATACCGATAACCTCTACTTATAGGTATATAGGGGCGGGATGGTGTACAAACGAATATTTGTCGATCGCACATCTTGCACCATTTTGAGGAACAGGCAAGATGCCTGTTCCACAAAGAATTCAATTTTTTTGTGGGGAGTAGGGGTTGGGCTTCCTGCCTGCCCGTGAAATGCTTATTTAGAAAAGGCAAGATGCCTGTTCCACAAAGAATTCAATTTTTTTGTGGGGAGTAGGAGTTGGGCATCCTCCCCGCCCGTGAAGTGCTTATGGTCTAAAATATTAAAATCGCTCAATCTGCCAAGCTGCTAAAGGAAGTTTGGCTTGGCGCTGTCCGATCGCCCTTGCCCTAACATTCACTAGACCGATCGGCGTATTAAACAAATCTACCATATCGGCTTGGGCCATCGCACTTTTGGCAGCAGCCACAGGAAATTCTTTTAACAGCCATCTAGCCAGCCGATAAAAATATTCCGGTGCTGTCAATTCTCGCATCAAATCGACACCGTGGAGTTCGTGCAAATATTTATTAGATTCGCCGTACCGATACCATTGACTTTGCAACTGTTTTATTGTATAACGGTGGCGGTGTCGGACGATCGCATTTTCGGCAAAATACATTTTATAGGATGTTTCGCGCAAAATCCGCCAACACAAGTCAGCATCGCCGCCGCTGGTGAGATGCGGGCGAAATAATCCTATTTGTTGTAAGACTAGCCTCCGTACAGCTAAGTTGGCGGTTTGACCGTAGGGACAAAAAGGGTGAGCGAGGGTATGTTTTTGAGATAAAGTATTTTGGCGATCGGCGTGTTGTTCTAAGATAGTTTTACCGGGCAAAGCGAGTATTTCCCCAGCGCTAATTCCTACTTCTAAGTCAACAAATGGCTTAACTAAATTTTCCAGCCAGTCAGATTCCGGGCGACAGTCTGCATCGGTAAATGCAATGATTTCGCCTGTGGATGCGCGAATTCCTTGATTGCGGGCGGCGTAGGAACTTTGAATCTGATTTTCGGTGAGGTGGCGAATGGTTATGTGATTGAAATTGCTTCCTCCCGTTACCAAGGGGGGGAGTGAGGGGGGGTTAGAGGCTGCTGTTTGGAGGATTGCTGAAGTGCGATCGCGACTGTTGTTGTCTACTAAGAGATATTCTACTCTGTGTGGCGGATAAGTTTGCGATCGCAGGCACTCGATCAACTCCGGCAAATCCATCTCGCCGTTGTAAACAGGCACAACCACCGAAACCTCCGGTAAAAACGTTTTAGTCATTCAGAAACAACCGTAAACGATAGCATAACTAATATTGAGTAAGATTAAACGAACCGCGAAGGCGCTAAGGAAGATAAATAAGCAAATGTAGTTCTTCCTTTGTCCTAGAACCCTCTTCGCGGTTATTCAAATAATTAAAAAGTGTTACTAATTTCCATTGCATTAACTGAGGATATCAATTCTCAAAATTATAACTTCCGAGCCTTAAACAGGCAAGATGCCTGTTCCACAACTGCATTCAGTTATTGTGGAACAGGCATCTTGCCTGTTTCTATGAAATAGTAGAAAATATCTCTTACATCCCCTGTGCAATCCGTCACGCAATCTCTTCTCAAATGTTGCTAGTTAACATCAGAATCATTAACACTAACGCCCCGTTAGTTAAATAAAAAATGCCAACAACCTGAGTTTCCAACCACCCGCACAACTCTAAATGATGGTGCAGTGGAGCCATTCTTAACAGACGCTTGCCGATTCCATCAGGCCCTTTTGTAGCTTTGTAATAACCTACTTGAGCAATTACTGACAGCGTTTCAATAAAGAAAATCCCGCTGATAATTAATAATATCCAAAGGCTATTTGTTAATAAAGCTACCGCACCCAACGCACCGCCCAAAGCTAAAGCACCTGTATCGCCCATAAACACCTTGGCTGGATTGCGGTTGTGTGCTAAGAAACCGAAACAACTGCCGCTGATGCAAGCGCAAAATATCATTAATTCTGGCGAAGTTGAGGCTACAGATGCGCCCAATCCCAAAAGTGCGATCGCCCCCAAACCTCCCATCAACCCGTCAACACCATCGGTAAGATTAGTAGCATTGCTTTCGGCAACTAGCACAAAACCAGCCAGCGGCCAGAACAGCAAACCTAACGGCAATACCCAACCGAAAGGCAAAGCAACATTCGTAGAAATTGCAGGTTGATGAAACATCAGCCACAGACAAAATAGAGCAGCAAAACTTATTTGCAAAGCCAATTTCATCCGAGGTGAAATACCTTTGTTCGACTTGCGTCGCAGAATTTGCCAGTCATCGAGCCAGCCAATGAAACCGTAAGCTAAAGTTAAAGCCGATACGGCAACAACATCTAAGTTAAACTTAGACCAAAGTAAAGCGACTGCTACCCCTGCAGGTATAAAAAAGATGCCTCCCATTGTCGGCGTTCCCGCTTTTTTCAAATGGGCTTGGGGGCCGTCTTCGCGAATTATTTGTCCTGCTTTTAGTTGCTGGAGTACGGGCACCACTGCATAGCCCAACCCCGACGCAACTACAGCACAAACAACTAGCGGCATAAATAGCGATGCAGGTAAATTCAAAAATCTACCCGCTACTACATCTAAACCGATCGCTACAGTGCCGAGCCCCAAACCCAGCAGCAGGAATAAATTCTTGCCTGTAAGTTTGAAAGGCAGACTAAAAGAGATTTTCTCATCCAAAAAGTTATCCATAACACTCCTCACCACACACTATTTGAGAATAAGCAATTGACAATGGGGGAATAGGGTGCGATACAGGAGATTGAGAAATCTCTGAGTTTTTCTTCCCTGTTTCCGGTTGATTTCTTCACCCTTTTACCCGTTATTCTTCGCCTACACTCACATCCTCTTCTACTTCATCTTCTAAATCATCGTAAGGACTGTCGTCAACTGCCATCAGTTCAGAAATTTCTTCTTCGTGCAGATAGTCGGGTTCTTGGACATCCCTTGCTAACAGGCGATTGTTAGATTCCAACCAGTCTAAAAGAGAAGATTGCTGTTTTAATGGAATTACATCCGCAGGTAAATGGCGAGGAATTTGACGCAGAGATGGGTTGTACATGATTATCGGTTTTTAAAGACAAAGACGCGATCGAGTAGAGGTAACGTTTTGCCGACGAACTGCTGCTTTGATCAAGCACTTGCAAATCGGGCATTTAGCAAGGCTAAAGCATTATACCACAGGCACTGTTTGGTTCCGGATCGGATAAGATGGGAGACCCAAAAGGCGATCGCCCCCAAGCATGGGCATGAGGATAGCACTAAAATCCGCTCTTGCCAATCCTTCTTTAGCCGTAAGCATTGTACTCTAAGACGATCGTCTTTAAGATATCGCGGGACAAGCGGCGATCCTGTTCTGCAAGCCTCCCTAACAGCAAGGGTTTGATTCACAACAGTCTCCTGGTTTTTCATCAAAGCCTGATCCCGAATGCCCTCTGGCTTCTTCAGTCAACTCTCAAGCAATAAATCTCAGAATGGATATAACGGCAGCGGTTTTATACAACAAAGAGGGCTACCACACCGGAGGCAAAAAACTTCTGGGGCGTCATTCAGCCGGAGAAGGGTTTCTCAAAAGCTTAGTCCAACACGGAACCGCCGACTCTCTCTACTGTTGCGCCGATAGCGAAACAACCTTTAAAGAGTTTTGTTCGCACATCCAACCTTGGCTGCAAACACCTCGGAAAGTCCGCTGGATTCCCATGGAACGACCGGATTTGCTATCTCAACCGGGCACAATTTACCGACCCGATCCGGTTCTGTCGCAGATGGTTTGGGCGCGCAGATTTGTCGATCAGCGGGCCTACAGCGTTTGCGGCGTTACTCACACGATCGGTACAAAATACATCATGGAGGCGATCGGCGATTTGATCACCGCACCCATGCAGCCTTGGGACGCCCTGATCTGCACATCTGCCGCCGTGAAAACAGCAGTAGAAGGAGTTATGAGAGAGTGGTCTGAATATTTAGCCCAGCGCAACGGCGGTAAACCGGAAATTTTGGTCAAATTCCCCGTTATTCCCCTCGGAGTCGATTGCAGCGCGTTTCCGCAGGGTGTGGAAGCAGTGAATATTCGCCACCAAATGCGACAAGAACTCGGCATTTATCCCGAAGATATTGTTGTGTTATTTGTCGGTAGATTGACTTTTTCTGCAAAAGCTCATCCGGTACCCATGTACATCTCCCTAGAACGGGCGGCACAACAGACAAAAGCCAAAATCCACTTAATTCAAGCCGGTTGGATCGAAGATCCGAGAGAAGAACCCGACTTTAAAAAGAGCGCGCCAATATTTTGTCCCTCGGTGAATGCTATTTTTTTAGATGGGAGACAGCCCGAAATTAGAATAAATATTTGGTCGGCGGCCGACATTTTCATTTCGCTTTCCGACAACATTCAAGAATCCTTCGGACTGACACCAATAGAAGCCATGGCGAACGGACTCCCGGCCATAGTCTCCGATTGGAACGGATACAAAGAATCTGTACGCCACGAAATAGACGGCTTCCGCATTCCCACACTCATCCCGCCCCCCGAATCTTGTTTAGATTTAGCCCTAAATTATCTCGACGGCAGCTTAAATTGGCCGACTTACATGGGTCACACTTCCCTCGCCACAGCAGTTGACATTGATGCTTGCACCCTGGCGTTGTGTGAATTAATTGAAAACCCAGAATTGAGAAAGCGGATGGGGGAAAATGCCAGACTAAGGGCGAGGGAAATTTATGATTGGAAAGTAGTAATTGCTGCTTACGAACAATTGTGGCGGGAATTAGCAGAAATTCGCATTGCGGCACCGGAGTCAGCACCTTTAAAACCTGGGAAGCCGCCTTATCCCCTAGGCGACGATCCGTTTCGGGTATTGGGTAATTATGCGACTAGAAGTTTAAGCAATGAGATGATGCTGAGTCTGGGTGCGATCGCCACACCAGAACTTTTCAAGCAGGTACAGACAATTAGGTTTACCAGTTTTGGTGAGGATAGGAGAACATCTGTTAACATTCAGATGGAGATATTGGAGACAATTAAGCAGGAAGGTGCGATCGGCGTGGGGGAACTTATCCGACGCTACGTTAAAAACGAGCAAGAATTAGCCGACCTGTATCGGACTTTGCTTTATTTGGTGAAATTTGATATCTTAGTTATTAGTTGTTAAGCTGTCACGCATTTAAATTGCATATTCAGGGCGGGCGAGACGCCCACCCCACAAGAATTAGATTGTTTTTTGACATTCTATTTAAATGCACAACAGCTTAATACTCTGCGGAATCGGCGATTAATATCGCTAGTACACAAAATTTCCTCCCTCTCGCTTGAGACAGAAGAAAAGAGCGGTCTGACTTTTGCCTCACCTTCGATAATTAATCCGTGTATTCGTGTCAAAATCCGTGTTCTTCCTTCTTAAAAAATCATGCTTAGAAAATCTGCACTCTTAGAGATAATTGCTGGTAAGAATCGCGGTTTGCTGGCTACGGCTAGCGACAAGCAAGCGATTTTAAGTGCGATCGCCCAATTGGAAGATTACAACCCCACGCCTCGCCCTGTCGAAGCCCCAGAGCTTTTAAATGGAGATTGGCGGTTATTGTACACCACCAGCCGCGAACTGCTGAATCTCGACAGTTTTCCCTTGGTGAAATTGGGTCAAATTTATCAATCTATCCGCGTCAAAGAATCTAAAATTTACAACATTGGCGAACTTTACGGCTTGCCTTATTTGGAAGGAATTGTCAGTGTAGCAGCAAGATTTGAGCCAACTTCCGAACGGCGAGTGCAGGTGAAGTTTGAGCGGTCTATAGTAGGTTTAAGCAGGTTGATTGGCTATGAATATCCGGGGAAGTTTATCAATGAGATTGAGTCGGGTAAAAAGTTCGCTGCTGTAGATTTCGGGCTGGATACTCGCGAACAGCAGGGATGGCTGGATGTCACTTATTTGGATAAAGATTTGCGGATTGGACGGGGGAATAAAGACAGTGTTTTTGTATTAACAAAAGAGTGATTTTGTGATGTGTGATTAAGTGCGATCGCCCCTTAACTCATACTAAATTTATCTTTCCTTCATCCGCGTTTATCCGCGTTCATTTGCGGTTAACAATCAAAAATATATCACTTTTGCAAACAATTCAACACTTACTAAAACCCTCAAATCCATAGCCGATAAAAGCTTCAGATAGGATAACCGTTAAAACTTAGCGTTAAGAATTGACAATTGACAATTCTTGTGATATGTGCTTGAATTTTAATGGAAAAGGCGTTAGTACATTCCCGCGAAGAAACTTACTAACGCCTTTTGTGTACTCCTTACGAATACAACACGATTATGCCACAAAACGGTTATCAACAGGGATTCGCAGCGAATCCTAGTGCGATCGCGTACCAAAAACGCCTTTACCCTTGGGCGATTGCCAAACTCATGCCCAGTATGCAGCGGGCGATTGTGGGGCGATTTCGCAGTCGATCGGATGCTGACGGGCACTTGCTGTGTCTGCGTCAACTCATGCCTCAAGCAACACTTGTCGTAGTCTTTGACTTGCAACCAGACTTAGAAGTACCAATTGCGGCGCCCACAGCAATTCGATAAACACCGCATCAAAATCAAAGAAACCGGGTTTTTTGCGGTTTTTGCGGGCTGTAACGAGTATTTTCGCAAAAACCCGGTTTCTGGGCATCCAGCAGATAAATATCAACTTCAGTTAGGATAAAAATATCCTCAATTTGCTTTTGAATCATGACTTATACAACTCCAAAATTCATCGTGTCTCAAGTGGGTGAAATTCCCCAATGGCAAGCCGCGACGTGGGAAGATTATGTAGCGGCTTGCGAAGATCCATCTTTGGAGGAAGCCAGAATATTTTTTTATGAAGGATATCTTTGGATAGACATGGGTAATGAAGGAATTAATCACGCCAGATTTAACAACCTCTTGACTCTGGTGTTTGGATTTTGGTTTGTCAGCAAAGGAGGACAAGCTTTCGATGATTTGGGTGGATGTGTAATTGAGAAGCCAAAGGTGGGAGGAGGTGCGCCCGATCGCATTTTATATGTCGGCGGAGAATTCATCCAGTGGCAAAAAGGTGAACCGCGCCGAGTCAATCTGAATAAATCGCGAATCCCCGATTTAGTTATAGAAACTTCCGATACTACTTTGGCCAGCGATTTAGATGAAAAAAAGCGGTTGTATGCTGCGCTGGGAATTCCTGAGTATTGGGTAGTAGATATTAAGGGTGAGAGAGTTTTGGCATTTCGCTTGCAGGAAAACGGGAAATATCAAGAATGCGAAATTTCCGGTGCTCTTGAGGGATTGCCAATTGCTTTACTCTCGGAGACTTTGAAACTTTTGGGTGAGGGAAATGGGACGGCGGCGATGTGGTTTGCTCAACAAGTTGGGAAGTTGTAGATAGGTTGACGAAAAGTGCGATCGCCCTTACTTTTTTACACACTTATAGCCTCAATTATAACATATAATAAAAATATCTCTGCCCTGTTAATCTGCCATGAATCTACAATCTGTTTCGCGTTATGTCGCACGTCACCCTGAAATCTTGCAAAGCGAACCAATTATCGCAGGAACCAGGACTTCCGTTCGGGCGATCGTTGAATTGTGGCGTTTGGGTATTACTCCTGAAGAAATCCCCATGCACTTACCTCACCTGAAATTAGCTCAAATTTTTGACGCGCTGAGCTTTTATTTGGATAACCAAGAAGAAATAAATACTTATATTGAGCGCAATCGAATTCCTGAAGAATTGATTCATCCTGCTGTTAAAGCTGCAATGAGAAAACAACTGAAAGTATTGGAATTGTTCGGTACTATTGACTGCGACGAAGATTCTAACTACAAGCAGCAGCAACAAACAATATGAATATCCTTAAATAAAAATGCTCCGACTCTCCCAAACCCAACTCAAAATCCTCGAAGAATGCCCCCGCAAATTCCAACATAGCTACCTCGAACTCCTAGCCACCACCGCATCCCCAGAACACAAAGAAAAACTCACATGGGGAAGCCACTTTCACCTATTAATGCAGCAGCGAGAACTCGGACTTCCCATTGAATTCATCATCCAACAAGACCCCGAACTGGGACGCTGTGTGGCAGCATTTATCAACACCGCACCCGAACTTTTCGCCAATTCAGAAAATAGCGATAGAATTTTCCGCCAAGCCGAACACCCCCGCACCCTAATTTTCCAAGACTACCTATTCACCGTTATCTATGACTTGCTAATAGCCGAACCAAACGCCGCCCAAATTCTCGACTGGAAAACCTATCCCCGCCCTCAAAAGTCAAAATGGATAGCTGAAAGTTGGCAAACTCGCCTCTATTTATATGTTCTAGTAGAAACCAGCGACTATTCCCCCGAACAAGTTTCCATGACATATTGGTTCGTACAATTGCAAGGAGAAGAACCGCCGCAAAAACTCACATTTTATTACAACCAAACAGAACACGATCGCACAAAACAAGATTTAACCAACCTCTTGCAGCAGCTAACCGACTGGCGACAGCGCTATACCGAAGGCGGCGAATTCTTACCCCAAGTAGAAATTAGTTCCAATCTTTGCGATTCCTGTCAATTTGCCACTCGCTGCAACCGCACAACCGACACAAAAATTACCTCACCCGATCTTCTCGCAGAAACTCCTACAGATTGGCTACCAAATCTTGCTATAATCGATGAAATATTTATTTAATTCAAATCTTGTACTATGCAACTATTAGTCGCCCGGTGGGGGCGGGTTTATAGATATTGTGGATGTGAATGAAAGATTGTTGGTGAACCCGCCCCTACAGGAATTAATGAAATAACTTATGACAGAAATACTTCAAAATTTGCCAACTCAACCCCTATCCCAACCCCCAGCTTGGCTGATCCAAGCTGTCAGGAACCACGCACCAGAACTCCCCGGAAACTATGCCGCCGCACTTCTCTGGTATAGAGGAATTCACAACCCAGAACAAATACCCGGTTTTTTAAATCCAAAACTTTACCAACCAGCAAGTCCCTTTGAATTCGGACTAGAAATGAACTGGGCAATAGAAAGAATCCAGCAAGCACGCAACAGCGGCGAAAAAGTCGCAATTTGGGGAGACTTCGACGCCGACGGCATTACCTCAACCTCCGTTTTGTGGGATGGACTGGGAGAATTTTTTACTCAAAATGACCAACTAACTTATTACATTCCCAACCGCTTAACCGAATCTCACGGACTCAATATCCCAGGAATAGATGCCTTAGCAAAAGCGGAAATTAGCTTAATTATCACCTGCGATACAGGCAGTACAAACATCGCCGAAATCGAATATGCCACCAGCTTAAACATCGATACAATTGTCACCGACCATCATACATTACCGGACGATCGCCCGCCAGCTACAGCCATTATCAATCCCCGCTACTTTCCCCCAAACCACCAACTATTTAACCTTTCAGGAGTGGGAGTAGCTTACAAATTAATTGAAGCATTATATCACACATTACCGGATATTCCGCAGCGCCCGATCGCAGATTTATTAGAATTAGTAGCGATCGGCTTAATTGCCGATTTAGTCCAACTCACAGGAGACTGCCGCTATCTAGCACAACTCGGAATCGAACAACTGCAAAAACAACTCACAAATCCCACCCGTCCAGGAGTTGCAAAATTGCTCGAACTGTGCAAAAGATCGGGCGATCGCCCAACCGACATTTCCTTCGGCCTCGGCCCCCGAATCAACGCCGTCAGCCGCATTCAAGGTGACGCCAGCTTCTGCGTAGAACTCCTCACCAGCCGCGACAAAAAACGCTGCGAAGAACTAGCAAATTTAACCGAAATTGCCAACTCCCGGCGCAAATCTTTACAAAAAGATGTTGCCAAAGATGCCGCCAACAAACTAGCCAAACTCGACCTCTCAACTACTAGCGTCATCGTCCTCAGCGACCCCCAATGGCCCGTAGGAGTATTAGGATTAGTAGCGGGACAAATCGCCCAAGAATACGGCCGCCCCGTGATTTTATTCAGCACAGAAGGAAGCGAACAAATTAACGAAAATTCCCCGGAAACACAATTTATCGATTCCTTAAACCCAGAATTACCAACACTCCCCCAATCCAAAATCCAAAATCCAAAATCTAAAATAGCTAGGGGTTCCGCCCGTTCTGCCAATCAAATTGACCTTTACCAATTAGTCAAAGACCAAGCGCATTTATTGGACAGATTTGGTGGTCATCCCTTTGCAGCCGGATTGAGTCTCCCTGTTGAAAATATCCCCCTATTTACCGATGCGGTAAATCAGCAACTGCGACAACAATACAGTACAGATAGTTTAACAGCCGCCCCAGTTCAAGCCGACCTAAAAATTACTGTCTCCGAATTAGGCAAAGACTTATTTCAAGAACTAAAATTGCTCGAACCGTGCGGTATGGGCAACCCCGCACCCAAATTGCTGATTGAAAACTGCTGGTTTGAAAATCTATGGAATCAAAAAATCAAGGATTTGAAAGGGCAAAAAGTAGAATATCTTAAAACAGAATTTACAATTAGGGATGAATCTACCGATACGGGATTTCCCGGCATTTGGTGGGGACACAATCAAAACGAAGTTCCCCAAGGCCGCTGCGATGTCACCGTTGAACTCGATTTTAATACTTACAAATCTCGGTATGAAGTGCGTCTCATAGCAGTGCGGGAACGCACGGAAGACAATCAAATCAATTCCCCAACTAAAATAGATTGGATCGTAGACTGGCGCAATACAAATAATGATGAAGAGTTGTTAGCAGCCAGCACAAACTTAGAATCTCCAATGCCGATCGACAATCTAGTTTACAATTCCCAAAAGGTCGATCGCGACAACTCGATCGTCCTCAAAGAATGCCCCGCAAGCTGGGACGAACTGCGGATCTGGTTTCGCCAAGCACAGCAAACTCAGAAAAAACTCGCGATCGCCTACACATTACCCCCACTCGTACCCCCACAGCAAATCTGCCAACAGCTAATCGGCATCGCCAAATACCTCAGCCGCACCAAAAAACCCGTCACCAGACAGCAACTCCGCCAGAAACTCGGCATCAGCGACACATCCTTGCAACTAGGGTTCAAAACCCTAACATATCTCGGTTTTAAAATCAATTATCGCGATCGAGCTTTCCACATCACCAGACAACCCGAAACCGCACAGCAGGAAGACGCGCCAAAGCAAATCCCCCAACAGTTATTACATAGCCAATCCATCCAATCCTCAGTGCCAAATTCCCCCATCGCCGCCCGTTTTGCAGCGCAATTCCTAGCAGCAGTATCCGAAGAACAATTCCGGCGGAAATATTTCTGTGAAGTACCCCTTTCCACCATTGTGTCGATCGCCCGAGAAACCGTTTTCCAAGAAGATTCTACAGCAATTCTCTTCTAACTGAGATATTGGACTATTGTCAAGAACAGGCAAGATGCCTGTTCCACAAAGAAGGAATTTTCTTGTGGAACAGGCATCTTGCCTGTTCCTAAACAAGTAATTGAGAATGGTGCAACACATGAGTTCTGACTGACATATTGCACCATTGTTAAGAACGGGCTCTTCGGCCCGTTCCACTCATGAGATAACTTTTATTGTCGGGCCCGCACGCTGTTACCGCCGGTGGGGCTGGCGTTTGGGGCCCTGAAGCGAGAGAGGTTGTTGTAGATGTGGCTTAAGAAGCCTATTCCTGACACCGATGCAACATCTCAGTTCTAAGAAATATCTTACTTCTGAATTCATCCCGATAAAATAAGGCATAGGGCAATGAGAGTTATCCGTTGCGAGTCAGGCCCAAAACTCATAACTCCTAACTCACAGGCCACAACCCAAAACTCCCCACCGCTTTCACTCGATCGCCCATCTCCAATTTAAAACCCCTATGCTTCTCTGTCCCCGCTGCCAATTTGAAAATCCCAATCCAAACAAGTTTTGTCAACAATGCGGAAATTCCCTAATTTACAAACCTTGCCACGAATGCGGTGCCCAAGTCGCTTTTAGCGCCGCATTATGTCAGAATTGCGGCGTCGCAACAGGTCAAGTGTGGCGGGCCATTATCTGCGGTCGATCGAATTTTCCAGCAGTCGAGGCAGACGAGTCCACCCTACCCCCAGCCGAGTTTCCCCAAAAACCAGAGAGGGTTCCAGAAATCGCATCGCGCCAAAACTCTCCTGAACCAATCACAGACGCCATTAAAACCGAAATAACCACCCCAGCCGAACCCCCAATAGCAGTCGCATCAACTTCTCCACAGCCAAGCGACGGCGAATTCAGCAGCACAGAAATTGACCCTGTGGTAGCCGTGGGGGCGATCGTACCAGCATCCTTTCAAACAACCGAAAAAAGCTCTACTACAGCACCAGAGCGCGAAATAACCCCATCTGAGCAGCATTTTACAACCGCACCACAGCCTCAACAAATCCCGGAAGCAACCGAGAACCCCGACAGCCCAAACATAGCTGACATCTCCCCCCCATCTCCAGAATTCCCCATCCCCAATTCAGAATATGTCATCCCTTCCCAGCCAGCAGGAGCTTATTTAGACACTCAGCAGCGCTACCAACTCCTAGAAACCGTGCCGCCGAGAAAACGCTCAGACACAGTAGCAGTAACAGTCTTGGACTGTCAGCCGCTGGAAATGTCACCGCTCAAAGCCATGCTAGCAGCCAACTCTGCCAGCGTCGCCAGACGAACATCCCCCTACACCGCAGCAATCAAAGACGGAGAAAATTCAACCAATCCCGCCTTAGCAGAGCTTTGCCAAGGCATAGCTGAACCTTATCTGGCACTCCGGTGGCAATTCTCTCAAAACCTGCCAGTCATTCACGATAGCTGGTCAGACAACGAACAGGCAGTGCTGCTGCTAGAAGACTGTTCCCAATGGCCGCCGCTGGTAGAACGCTGGAATCAACCCGAAACTTCCACCCAGCAAATTTTATACTGGCTGCACGAAATGACAGAACTGTGGGCTGCCCTAGAACCCTGGCGCTGTCGGCAAAGCTTGTTGGAACTGACAAATTTGCGAGTCAACCCCGACTCTTCCTTTTCTTTGGCTTCTTTGCGGCTGCAATACCTCTATCCCGAACCGGCCGGCTCCAACCTGCAACTGGTAGATTTGGGGCAATTGTGGCAGGTGATATTTAGCCAGTCCGATCATCGCACTCAGTTTGGCGCATTGCTCGAACTGCTGCAACAAATGTACAGAGGCGAGATTAACACAATCGAAGAATTGCGATCGCGCCTAGAAACAGTTCCCCTCGAACTCCAAACCGCACCTTCACCAAGCTCAACCCCGACGCGCAGGCATTACCGCAGCCCCGACGAGTCCCCCCCCGAAGTTGGCGAGGTCTTAACCCAGCCCATGCCACTCCAGATTTACAGCTTAGAAGACGCAGGCCTCACCGATGTTGGCCGCACGCGCGACCACAACGAAGACTTCTTCAGCATCTGGACTCAGCTAAACAAACTCGAAAGCTCCTTCGGTCGCATTTTTCAAACCAAAGGGCTTTACATTCTCTGCGACGGCATGGGCGGACACGACAGCGGAGAAGTAGCCAGTCAACTAGCGGCTGAAACCCTCAGAGAATTCTTTCAAACCCGTTGGGAAAATCAACTACCTCCGGCAGACACCATCCGCGAGGGAGTCCTGCTAGCCAACAAAGCCATCTTTGAAATCAATCAAAAAGACGGACGCTCCGGCAGCGCCCGCATGGGTACAACTCTAGTCGCAGTCTTAGTTCAAGACACCCAATTCGCCGTTGCCCACGTCGGCGACAGCCGCCTCTACCGACTGAGAAAGGGACAAACCCTAGAAAAAATCACCTCAGACCACGAAGTAGGCCAGCGCGAAATTAAGCGCGGGGTTGACCCGGAAACTGCTTATGCCCGTCCCGACGCCTATCAACTAACTCAAGCCATCGGCCCGCGAGACAGTAATTTTCTCAAGCCAGAGGTGCAGTTTTTAGACTTGTGCGAAGATACTTTGTTGATTTTGGCTTCCGACGGCCTGACAGATAATGATTTGTTGGAAACTCACTGGCAGAACACTCTCGAACCCCTGTTCAATCCCCAAGCTGATCTCGACCAGGGAGTTGCCCAGTTGATTGAACTCGGCAACAAACGCAACGGTCACGACAATATCACGGCAATTATCATTCGGGCGCAGGTAGGCGCATTTCGATTTTAGAATTTGGATGCTGCCAACTTTTCCAAAGGTGGCGCTTTCCCCCGTGACTGCCTGGGTTAAACCTCCGATTGTTGCATAGAAAAAAAACAGCTTCTGTCGTTTCCGGGCAAAGCTTTACTTCTCGCTCTGTTTTCTAGGTATCCGGTGTTAAAGCAGCTTCAGCTTGAGTGTTCAAAAACTGATTGCAGACCCATAAGATTGCAGAAAAGCTGTGGAGTACCAACCATTTATCAGTAGCTTTAATTTTGAGACTATGTTCAGGAAATCTACCGAATAAAGTTGCTTGATAGTAAGTGGATTCATCATTGTTGAAAGAGCTTTCACTTACAAAAATAGTTAGTCTAATGAAAAAAAATAAACTAAAATGAAGTTAGTCTGCAGGCGGGCTGATGCAAAATCTGTTTTATACTCGATCGCTATCGGGGCAACGTGGGAAGTGTCTTCTCTACATATATATGTGGGGCTGACATCACAATCTGCTGCTACATCAAATTTACGTAAAAGTTTAGCGATTGTTTACCTAGTTTTTGTTGTGGCAATTGTTAAATCGATCGACTGTTTTTTAAGGAGCGATCGACCCCTCACAAATTTTATGAATAATTGTTCCCCAAAAACTATTTATAAATTCATGGTTTATGAAATCTTTAATCATAATCAGGATATTATAAAGTTTTCCTGAAACTAACGTGTGAAGCTCATAATTAATTTTTAATTTCTAATTTTTCAAAGCCCTACGCCCCTAATCTGTAAATTCCCGCCAACTCTCACTGCCACATTAGGGAGTTCAACCACATCAAGCGAAAATGCTGCTGACTCTTTTAGATCCAGAAAAACAAACCCCCCTGCAACAGTGGAGTTTCCAGAGCGAATCCATTATTCGCATCGGCCGCTCTCCTGAAAATCACGTTGTGATCCCCAATGCTCTAGTGTCGCGGCAGCATCTGGAACTGCAAAGAGTTAATAGCGGGAGATCCAGCCAGTGGTACTTAGTCAATTCGGGGACAAATGGCACTTTGGTTAACGGTATTCTCATGTCTCAGGGTTGGATATCCGACGGTGCCCTGATCCAGTTGGCGCGGGGCGGCCCAATTCTGCATTTCCAAGTGATTACTATTGAACTCGGCGGCAAAATTAAGGCGAACCCCACCGTCAATCTCGTGGCACCGAGATGTACCCATGCGGGAAACCCGCAGGGGAATTTATTCTGCATCCACTGCGGCGAACCGATTAAAGTCGATCGCACGGTGCGCCACTACCAAGTGCTAAGAACTTTGGGCCAAGGCGGTATGGGGACAACGACTTTAGCCTGGGATCGAGAGAAAGCGAAAGCTCAACAACCCGGAAGTTCCCCCGCCGCTTCTCTGGTAGTCCTCAAGGAAATGAATGCTGATATGGCTCAAATCGCCAAAGCTCAAGAACTGTTTGAACGTGAAGCTAAAACTCTCAAGGCCCTCCACCATCGGGGAATTCCTCAGTTTTTTGACTTTTTTGTGGAAGGGGGTAAAAAATACTTGGTGATGGAAATGCTCCACGGCGAGGATTTAGAAAAACGCATCTACAACCGCGGCCCTGTTGCTCCCCAACAAGCAATAGAGTGGATGATCCAAACCTGTGAGGTTTTGGACTACATTCACTCTCAAAAACCCCCGATCGTCCATCGGGATATTAAACCTGCTAATTTGCTGGTGCGCCACCGCGACAATTGCATTACAGTGCTGGATTTTGGTGCCGTTAAAGAAATCGGCACTCCTCCGGGCACTCGCATCGGCGTTGAAGGCTACACCGCACCAGAACAAGACCGGGGACAGCCTCTCCCTCAGTCGGATTTATATGCTATTGGGCCTACTTTAATTTTTTTGCTAACGGCCCAAAGCCCTCAAAACTTTTACGGGAAAATACCGGGAGGTTACGGGTTTAAGCTCGATAATATTCCGACGATCGCCCCCAAGCTGCGGGACACCATTTTGCGAACCACCGCAGCTAAGCCTGGGGATCGCTTTCAAACTGCTCAACAATTAGCTCGAGCTTTAGCAGCTTCCCTTTAATAGAAGTCAGAAGTCATTAGTCATTAGGAACAGAGCAAAGGTCCGAGGGAAGAGGGAAGAATTTAGCAACGGAAATTTATGAAAGAAAATTTACCCGATCGCCTCAAAATTTCTCTCCGACACCCCAGTCCTCCGTCTCCTCTGTTATTCTTCGTCCCAAGCTTCTACAGCTATCAATTCGCTCACGGGGTCTTGCATAGAAAAATCAAACTCTAGCAATTGCTGTTTCCAGTACGGCCATTCGTCGCCGTAAAGCAGAGCAATTTTCCAAATACTGTCTGTGGGCTTGATAATGTCAGACGTGACGAGAGAATGCACCTGACGCTGGAACTTAACCATCGGCTGTATCACCTTCTGGCTCATAATACCTCTTGAATTGTTTAAATCTTGTGTAATTACCACTTCCCAGCGCACACTCTTTATCGCAGTTTCGCCAAGAACAGTCTAGCCAAGATACGTGTAGATTTTAGTCGGGAAGCTACATATTCAACTTGTATCTCAACACTGTTCGTTTTGACAAGGCCCTATAAGCAAGACTGAATAGTCAAGACCGACTTCAAAGAATTAATCATCTGTGAAATGTCGCACTGTATGCTGTCGATCGGCAGTGGAAGGTTTGCCGCCTCAATTGTTTCCACATAGTAGTAGATGCAAGGGCTGCGCTCGGCTTGTTCTGGAAAAGGCTGAGTTTGCGTAGGAGAAACTGCAACTACTGCGCTTTCGCTGCTACAGCGTAATTTCCGCTTTCCTGCGGGTAAACCACACCTGTTTCACCTTCGACGCTGGGTTCGCTGTGAGAGTGGGATGTGAACTACATAAACCGATTATAACTCTACTGACCGCAAAAGCGATCGAAAATTGTTGGATACTGTTGATCGCCACCCCTAAATGTCGATCGAACATTCAAAGGCGACAGCACAGCGGGCGTACCAGCAAGTTCCAAACCCATCGTCCGTCCTGATTGATTCAATCTAAAATCTAAAATCTAAAATCTAAAATTGTATGACTTGGACAAGGCGACACATTCTCACTCTGGCTGATTTTACCTCGGACGAATACGATACGGTGCTGCAAACAGCAGCCAGTTTTCGGGATGTGCTCGGCCGCCGCACGAAGAAAGTGCCGGCCCTGCAGGGTCAAGTGGTCGCGAATTTGTTTTTTGAACCTTCTACCCGGACTCGCAATAGTTTTGAGTTGGCGGCGAAGCGGCTGTCAGCGGATACGCTGAATTTTACCCCTGGAAGTTCTTCTCTAACGAAGGGGGAGACTATTCTGGATACGGCTAAGACTTATCTGGCGATGGGAACGGATTTGATGGTAATCCGGCACGAACAAGCTGGAGTTCCCAGCACGATTGCTTCGGAAATGGATCGCTTGGGGTCAAGAGTCAGCGTTCTCAATGCTGGAGACGGCCAGCACGAACACCCATCGCAAGGTTTGCTAGACTTATTTACTATTTGTGTTCTGTTAGATAACGAAAATCCGCGGCTGGAACTTTTAGCGGGCAAAAAAATTGCTGTGGTGGGCGATATCTTGCATTCGCGGGTGGCTAGGTCTAATATTTGGAGTTTAACGGCTTCTGGGGCAGAGGTTCATTTGGCCGGGCCGCCGACTTTGCTACCGCTGTTGTTTGCTGAGTGTGGCGATGGTAGGGAAGGCAAGTTATTTTTGCACTGGCAGCTTGAACCTGCTTTGGCCGATGCTGATTTTGTGATGACTTTGCGGCTGCAAAAGGAACGGATGAGCGACCATTTGCTGCCTAGTTTACGAGAGTACCATTCTTTGTACGGGATTACGCGCGATCGACTGAAACTCTGCAAGCCCGATGTGAAGGTGTTGCACCCAGGCCCAGTTAACCGCGGCGTGGAAATTAGTTCGGATTTGATGGACGATGCCCAGTTTAGCCTGATTTCTCAGCAAGTTACCAGCGGCGTGGCGGTGCGGATGGCATTACTTTATCTAATCGGCGGCGGTAAAGTTTAGGCTGTTAGTTGTTAGTCAATCGATTTTAGATTTTGGATTTTGGATTTTCGATTGACTTGCGCGAGATAAATGCTCTTTCTTGAGGATTTTGGATTTTCGATTTTGGATTGATTCCACGGATAAATCCGGGGGCTTGATACCACCTTTGAAATTCGTGGTCATGAATTTCGGATATTCCATGATTTTCAGGATCGATCGCCTCTTTACAATAATCGTTACCCAGTATGGCCGGGTAACGATTAAAACTCTTTCTAGAAATGTCAAGTGCTCTAGTTAAGAGTTAGGAAAGCCAGGACGCAGATACCCAGCCGCCACCTTTGACTTGTGCCCAGCCGTTTTTGTAACGACCGGTTAATTTTACGTGGTCTCCACGATATAACTTGCCGATTACATGAGAACAGCTACTGGGGCGGTTGCGGATATTCAGTCGGCCCCCATTGGTGACAACTTTGGCGTAGTTGTGATGACCGTGATGGGCGCGATGGCCACAGTGTTTGCGGTAGCAACCTGCGGCCTGGGCTTCGCCACCGACACTCAGAACAGATAGGGCTACTGCCATACCTGCAACGCCTATCCATGCAGAATTAGGAATTTTCAAGCCCAGTTGGTCTAACGACTTGACTTGGAGTTCGGACTCTGGAGATTCATAAGCAACAAAAGAGTGGCTCAATGCTAGTGCTTCCATAGTTTCCTCGTGATTGTTGTTAACCTTTATTGGTGCAGACTCAGGTCAAAACCTCAATTAACAGCCCAAATTATTAACTTATGTTTCATAAAAGCCACAAAATGGCGTTAAGGTCTTGCTTTTGCCGAGTATTGGCTAATTTTCCTGAACCCTGCACAGGTATATCATGTCATTGATGTAGCTTTCCGGAACAAAAAAATAAATAAAGTTTACATCGACTGCTCAAAATTTTGCAGACGCGGATCGGAACTCCGGGCTCAATTAAACTTAACTGTTTCATTCAAAAGGGAACGAAGTTATCGATTGGGGTTGGAAATTGCTTGTACTGAGTTGCGAATGACACTACTTATTTTGGTGCTGATTTATTGAATTGCTACAGCAATATCGGCAGTTAATTCGATCGAACAAGCATCCGGCTCGTCTTCAAGCACGATCTTAATTTGCTTCTGGTCAGTCATAGTGTAGCCGATCGCACTGGTGCAGAAGTTCGGGGCGATGGAGTCGAGCTCTTACCCGTGCTACAAGATGGGTCTCAAGATTAGTCGCCCTATGTCCCCGACAAGAATGCAAGACAAATCCATCGCGACTTGATTTGTGTCAAGATCAATTAACTTCTCCAGCACCAATTCTTTCGCAATGAACTCCTTGGCTGCACTTTCGATCGGCACAATTCCTCAACGCCATGAATCAGACAGCTTCGCCATTACCTTAGCGCCGTTGTCTGTAGAGGAAATATACGCTTTGGCAGATGACCCCGCGAACGGAGCGGTGGTAATGATGAGCGGTACAGTCCGCAACCAAACTGACGGTCAAGCTGTAGTTTCCCTAGAATATCAAGCCTACGAACCGATGGCCGTGAGAGTATTCCAGCAAATTGCTACTGAAATCCGCCGCCAGTGGGCCGATGTCAATCGGGTCGCCATTCACCACCGCGTCGGACACTTGCAGGTAGGCGAAATCAGCGTACTGGTGGCTGTTGGCTGTCCCCACCGGGACTCGGCCTTTGCAGCTTGCCAGTACGCCATAGATACGCTCAAACACAATGTACCGATTTGGAAAAAGGAACATTGGGCCGACGGTTCTAGCAGTTGGGTTAGTATTGGAGCGTGCGAGGTTGTCGGGCATTAGTCAATCGATTTGAGATTTGAGATAGAAGAGGGGAACTTGTTACGATCTCCTAACGTCAAAAAGTGTGGAATGTTCGATGAGCCAATTCCACCGATGAGCGACTTTATTTCCGTGTCCTGGTCTGCGGTTGTGGCGACCGTTCAAAGAGTGCAATTGCCAGCCGAAAAACTCTCTAATTATGACTTGGTGTTGCGGTGTCAGGAAGGAAATCGACCTGAGACCACGGCCTTTTCAGAACTGTTGAAGCGGTATCAGTCCCACGTAGACAGGGTTCTCTATCACTTGGCCCCTGACTGGCAAGACCGAGCAGACTTGGCTCAGGAAGTGTGGATTCGGGTCTACCGCAATATTAACCGCTTGCAAGAGCCTGTTAAATTTCGGGGCTGGCTGAGCCGCATCGCCACTAATTTGTTTTACGATGAGTTGCGGAAGCGCAAACGGGTGCGAACTCCGCTGTCGCTCGACGTACCTCGTACTCTGGAAGATGGCGAGGTTGATTGGGAAATTCCGGCAGACAGTCCGGGGCCTGATGAAGATTTGACGACGAGAGAATTTTACGACCAGTTGCGGGTGGCGATCGCAGATTTGCCGGAAGTATTCCGCACAACAATTGTTTTGAGAGAAATAGAAGGTTTAGCCTATGAGGAAATAGCCGAAATGACCGGAGTTTCTCTGGGAACTGTCAAGTCGAGAATTGCTAGAGCTCGCCAAAGATTGCAGTTGGAATTGCAAAAATATCTTGATGGTAATTAGCAAGAGTAATTTCAGAGGCGGGTTAAGAAGATTTGATGAAGTTTGCTGTGACATCAAAACTTCTATTTTAAAATATAAATAAGCAGTAAATCATTCTAATAGCGAGTGCGTGATTCCCCAATTAGAGCAAGTGTGAAATATGAAGGGTAACTTTGAATCCGATAAAAATCAAAATCAGCAAGGCGTCGGGGATTCACTCGCCCAAAATCAAGTTAACAACAATTATGCCCAGGGCAATGTAACTACTATGATGCGCGATCGCTTTGAATTGCTAAGTGCCTACCTCGACGGTGAAGTGACGGCGACAGAACGCCGGCAAGTTGAGGAGTGGCTGACAAATGACCCCACTACGAAGCGTTTGTACTCGCGACTGCTGATGATGCAGCAGAGCTTTCAGGCAATGCCGGTGCCTGCTGCGGAACAATCTGCACAGGAGTTGGCGACGAAGGTTTTGCAGCGGGTGGAACGCAAGCCGAAACAAACTTGGATTTTGGGTGGAGGTGCGATCGCAGCTTTGTTGGTTGCGGTGGTGTCTGGTGTCGGTGGCGGCCGCCAATTGTTTGCTCCTCAGTTTGCTCGATCGCCCGTTCCTGCTGAATCTGACGGTTTGATGATGGCTTTAAACGAGCCTCTGGTGGAGATGGTTAATCCTAACGATTTGATGCTTGGGGTGAATGCACCGATCGTGGATATTCCCAAAGTTGGTGTAGCAACCCCTCAAAAGTCATTGCCAAAGCCGCAGTAGGATTTCTGTTTTGAGCAATAACGGAAGTTACTAAGCTCCCTAAAAAAGGGGGCTTTTTGCCGTTTTTCCCAGTTTTTCAAGGTGGATATATCCTTTGACGCTTTCCTGGCTTTGAATGACGAATTGTGGGGCGATCGCATCTTAATATGGGAGTAGGTAGCGAGTGGAATTAGAGCGGGCGATTCCCTACGGGATAGTTTCGCACGCGCGTACTTGTCACCGATTTTTTTTGATATTTGCGATCGGCAACAGCAATGCATCCTCAATTTCCTGCCGCACAGTAGGAGATACACTACAACCGCTATTGAGGCAATCTACCAGCAATTGCACTCATCCTCATCAGAAAATAGAGAAGGTAAATCCCGTTCTCCCCTCACGATCCGAACAATTTCAATTAAGTTGTCCAGTGCCCGATAAAGAATTATGTAACCCCTGATAGGAATTCCCCGCACAGAAGGAGCTAGTTCTTCGTAATTGCGCCCTATATTGGGGAACTTAACTAAATTACGACACTTTTTATCAAAGTCTTCAATAAATTGTTCACCAGCTTCTACATTTCTCGTTGCAAAGTAATCGGTAATTTCATTGAGATCGCGACTGGCTTCAGGGGAAATAATGTAGCGGCTCATTGTTGATTTTCCCGCATTTTGCGAAATTTTTCCCGCAATCTAGCTATAACTATCTCCCCATCAATTCCTTCGCCGCGTTCAAGCTGAGCTAGTCCGGCCGCTACTTTTGGACGAGTTTCATCGACCCATTCTTGATAACGATCGCTCTGTTGCCGATCGCTTCTGTCTGCGAGTAGTTCCAAGGCCGCAGCAATTACCTCATCCACCGAAGAATACTTGCCACTTTTGACTTGGGCTTCAATGAATTTATTATGGTCAGGTTTTAGAGTAATGTTCATACGCTTTACTTCTAATAACTTTTAGCCATTATATCATTTCCAGTGGCTCTCTCCGTGTAAAGGCGAAGGGGAAGGCGATGGCGATCAATTAAACTCGATCGCACTTGTCACTGGTTTTTTGAATATTGGCGATCGGTAATAGCAATGTCTCCTCAATTTCCTGCCGCACAGCAGGAGATACATTAGAAGCGCTATTGAGGCAATATACCAGCAATTTATTAGCATCGTAATACTTCCTCAGCAATGACTTCTGCTGTTCGCTAAATTGCCAAACGCGGCGCACATCGCGATACAAAATCATCATTTGTCTTAATCGCTTATCCCAAGACTGACCGTTATCTTGCCACCATTTTGCAAATATCTCTTTGTCACTTTTTGGATCGGGCAGTTGTTCCAGAAGTTCTTGTATCCCTTGCCTTTGTTCAGGCTTAAGGGCAGGTACAAGGTCGGAGTCAAGAACAAGGTCAAGGTTAGGGACAAGGGTACGTTCAAGGGTAAGGCTGATGTAACCAAGGGTAGGCTCAAGTGCATCCTTAAGGACGGTATTCAGGGCAAGGTCAAGAGCACCTTCAAGTGCAAGGTTAAGAACCTGTTCCAAAGCTTGTCCCACAACTTTTTTCAGATAAGGGTCAAGAGAAAGGGCAAAGCCGCAGTCAAGGAGGGGATATTCAAGGGTCAAGTAAAATGCTCTAACTGCCGCAGGTTTGTAGGGAAAATCAACAGAAAGGGATTTTTTGTTGATCCATGTTAGGAACTGCTGCAACTGCTCCTCCTCAGCGACCAGCCCATCAACTTGCTGTTTCATTGACAGCAACAAGTCATCAACTTTTTGCAACATTCCAACTGCTAAAAACAAAACTTCTCGCCAACGCTTCTCGGTCAGGTGGCTGACCAGTTTTTCCAAAGCTTGTGGATCGGAATTGGTAACAATTTCTCTAGCAGTGAAATACTCTTGAAATGTTAGATGAGAAAACGAATAAATCCTTCTTGCCCTCTCCACTAATAATCCATGTTGTGCCTCGATCGCCTTCAGGACAACCTCACTATCTATTTCTAACTGAACGCGGTCAGTTGTGGCATCGGACAAATTAGCTAGATAGTCGGCAATCAATTGCTGAACTGTGTTTTTTTCAAAAAAATAATCGCCCCGCTCAAAAGTAATAGCTGCTACAAAAGCAAGTAAATGTTTCTTGCGGCACAAATTCAAATCGCGATAAACTTCATCCCGTAGAATGCCTCTAGTTTCATCCCATTTTCTGAGCATAATTTCCATTCCTTCCTCATACAACTTGGCTCGGTTGGATGGAAAATCGGCTTTGGCTTGGAATACTAAACAAGTCAGATTAAGCAAAATTGGCGTTACTGCCAGTTCTCTGATTTGCTGATTTTTTTGCAGTTTCAGCTTCTCTACAAATTGAGATGCTAAAGCTTTCCCTGCCTCCATATTCTGGGAAAAAGCCACAAACCAATTGCTCGCAAAGGCAGCGATTTGCTCGCAATTAAAATCGGCTACCTCCACACAGGTAAAAGCTTCGTCGTGAAATCGGTACTTAGCCGCGGCAATTCGACAGGTAATAATAAACTGATTGTTGTAATACTTTTGGACAAACTGACGAATCTGTCTGACGACTGCATCGCTATCTGATTCTGGCACTTCATCTAAGCCGTCCAATAAAATCAAACATCTGCCTTGACTAAGTACAGATTCAGTTTGCGATCGCGCCTCAACTCCGCAACTGGCAAATTCGTCGCTGATATATTCTAATAAGTCAAGATTAGCGATTGCAGCAAAGGTTTTTAGGGGGATAAAAATCGGTATTTTGTTGGCTTCAAATTTTGCGCGATCGCACTGAATGGCAATGTGTTTCAAAAAGGTAGTTTTACCGGAACCAGGTTTGCCGAGTACCATCAGTTTAGAGTGAGATTTCACGGCATCCAATCCTGGTACTCGTTTCTGGCATACTTTACCTAATCCCAAGCGGTTAAAGTTATCCGCATCTGGGTTGAAGTCTCTCAGTAAATCGCTAATTTCTCCCGGCTGCCAACTGGTAATTTCCTCCAAAATGTTGACTTCAACGTAGAGGTTGCTGACATCAACGGGCTGTGCAATATCCAACAGTTGCATTTTGCTGTAAAGCTGTTGAATTTTGCTGTGGCATTTTTGCCGTATCTCTTGCACTACCGAATCAATATGCTGTTGGCAAAAATCTTTAACCCCCCCAACCCTCCCTTGGTAAGAGGGGGCTAAAGGAGGACGATCGACAATTTCTTCCCAATTCAACTGCAAAACCGTGCAGAAAGCCTTGAAAGCATTAGCCTTAATGGGTTCTCTTCCTCCTAAAAAACGCCTCCAAGTTGGCAGGGAGAGGCCATCAGCATAAGGCCCGGCCTCTGTCCAAGTTCGATCGGGTTCTAATGTTTTACTAGCTTCTACTAGCCATCTGGGGTCTTCTATGGTCGAGCCCCTTTCTCTTCTAGCTTGCTTAATTTTTACTAATCCCTCTTCAGAGGCTTTGAGGGTTGTCATTATATAATTTACTTATCTAATTGTCAATATCAGTTTTCCCTCAGTTTAGCGATCGCAAACTGAGTTTGTCAAGACCTGAGCAAAAAAGAGAAAATGATCAGGACAACAACTGCACGGCCTACGCGAAAAGTCAGGCATAAATCATGCAAACTTAATCGTTCCGAATGCCACTCTCTTTTTTAGGTAAAAAAGTACACATTAAATGATGACAAAGGATAGCACCATGATAGATAACATAGATGAAATTCCGTCAGGTGGGATAGGTATAAAAATTATTGGCAAAATTGCCGATGAGCTAAGTTATACCCGCACTTCTGACGGCAGAAACTGTCTGTTCATTGTAAAATATTATCAGCAGCCTGGTATAGTATCATCCCAAGACAGTATTCAAGATGGTTTTTTTAAGCGGGCGATAGATGTTTTAACCAGCTTTAATTTTTGGTTTCAAAAGCAACGACTTCCGCAATCAGAGCCAAGTTCTAACCAGCAAGTTAAAAAAAATAGCCTTCACATAAATACTGATATCAAGGCTGTTGCTCAAGTTTTATCGTGGGTTGATACAGTTTTTTTAGATCCTCTACCAATCATTCCCCTAGTCGTTTTGCATCAGTGTAAACTTGCTGTGATTGAAGGGTTTACGAATGCTGTTCGCCACGCTCACAAAAATCTGCCATTAGAAACTCGGATAGAGATTGAAATAAGGGTATTTAACGAACACCTAGAAGTAAAAATTTGGGATTGGGGAGAGCCTTTTGACTTCCAAGCGAAGTTGAAAGAAGAATTGCCAGAAAAAAGTCTGTATTAGTTGGAACGACCTGGGATTTTCGCTTCACTAAAGCTGTTCTTTAATAGCCCGGTTGAAATTGACAAAAGAAAGAAACTTTTTGGTGATGACTACTGATACTACTCCCAAGATTCTCGTTGTGGATGATGACCGAAAGCATCCAGGATACAAGCCCCCGGATTCATCAGTCCAGAAATAAAAAACCTGTATTCGATGAAACTTGCCGAACGTATTTATCTCGCGCAAGTCAATGCTTCAATGCTTCAATTCTAAAATCTAAAATCTAAAATCTAAAATCGAGTGACTCATCCATCCGCACTCTAGTTCATCGCTTTTTAAATCAGAAATATCAAGTAGATTCGGCAGCAGATGGCGAGACGGCTTTAACATTGTTTGAGAAATTAAAGCCACTGCTAGTCGTTCTTGATTGGAATTTGCCGGATACTACAGGCTATCACCTCTGCCAGGAAATGCAGCGCCGTACTAATGTTTTTGTGATTATGCTAAGCAGCCGCACAGACGAAGGTGATAAAATTAAAGTCCTGTCTGCAGGTGCTGATGACTATATCTGCAAACCCTTTGGTTTGGCGGAGTTGGCAATTCGTATAGAAGTTGTGTTGAGACGGATGAGGCCTGTCACTTCATCACGTATTGTATTCGATCAGTTCGCGATCGATTCAGCGCGTCGGGAAGCAACACTCAACGATCGCACTATCAAGTTAACAGCCTTGGAATTTAATATTTTGTATTTTTTGGCTAGTCATTCCAATCAATCTTGGAGTCGCCAACAGCTAATCGAAAAAATCTGGGGGTGGAACTGCAACGACACAGGAGAAGAGAACGTTGTTAGCGTACATATCGGTCAGATTCGCAAGAAAATGATTCAAGTTGATGCTAATGCGTCGCAGTTTATTAAAACAATTCGGGGTTACGGTTACAGGTTCGAGCCGCCGAATCGCACTGCAAGGGCTATTTCCTAAGCTCATCGGCATTAACCACTTTATTTGGTGAAAAACCGATTTTCCCACCTGCCGTGGGGCAGCCAGATGCCTCCTAGGGAACGGACGCGATCGGGTAACATGAAGTAAGCCCAAGCCGTGCCTAAAGGTTTGAGGTGTCGATCGAAGATTTCAATTTCCTGCCGTTGATATTCGTTTTGTGTCGGTTCCCGCAGCGGATGATAGTCTTCCAATCGGTCTAAATCGTCCAAAATAGCCGAATTTGCGAAACAGAGGAGAAAACCGCAGACTGTGCCATCTCCGGCCATCATCGCAGGATAGCCGATCGGCAGCGCAAAAAGTTGACCGCGGGCGATCGCGGGGTAAGCATTCACAACTTTTCCTTCGCAGTAGCGGAGGTAGTTGCACTCCCCCGGTTTGAGAGTGCCGTAGACAAAGACTTTCATCGGGTAGGGCCTAACCGCTAGTTTTTGCTAACATAGATGGCTAAGCTAATAGTTTAAGTCTCGCGGGCGATCGCGACTGCAATCTTGATAAATTTCGTTGTTTACCCTTTCTTATAATTCATGACTCTAGCAGTTAGTTTTATTGCTTTTGGACTTGGGCCTTTGTACTTGAGCTCTTTTTTGCCGTCCCTGCCCCTTGACAGCTTGTTTTCGACTCAAGGGATTATGGTGATGCTGCTGGCGGCCTATGCGGGGGCGATGTGGATGTTTCTCACCAGTGCTCCGAAGGTACACACGGTGATGGTATCGGATCTCGGACAAGCGAGGGAGTTCTATGAAGGTATGCTAAACCTGCCCGTAGCAGAAGTGCCACTGCACTACTACTACAATTACGAGCAAACTTTGGGCACAACAGGTATTGATCCGCTGTATTTGTCGCCGAATGTCGGGAGGGCAACGACCTCTCAAACGCTGGGGAGTCCCGATGGTTTGTGGTATCAGTTGATGAAAAATACCCAACTGCACATTATTAGCGGGGCCGGTGCAGGGGAAAAAAATCGTCCGCGTCACGTTTGTTTCGATCGCGATTGTTTGGATCAGCTATTGATGAGGGTACAAACTCGCGGCATTAGTTATAAAATTCGCCGGGAAAAGCCGCTGAATTTTTTGGTCAAGGATTACGATGGCCGCGTGATTGAAATGGCTGAGGTTAGTAATTAAATAAGACTCAGCGGTTAAAAGCTATCCTACACAAACTTTGGTCACGGCAGAGAGCGACTAAAGAATAAAAGGGGTATTAAAGCCGAATTTGGTATTACATCCCAAGTTAGAACCAAGTTAGAAACCCGGTTTATCTAAAAAACCGGGTTTCTTTTTTGTCAATTAATCTTAGATTCAACGCTAGATTTTTCCGATGTCGCCACTGCTTTAATCTCTGAAATCGCTTTCCGGCTGAAAATTTGGAAGTAGAGGGAAACAAAAAACTCTTTGACTGGAAAAATGATAAAAGTCAAAGGATTAATTGTCACGATGATATTGCGGGCATCAGCTTTAGCTTGTTTGACAACTTGCTGCGCTACCCAATCTGGAGACATAATGCCGATCGGGTTTAAGTTGCTTTTAAACGGCCCTAAAATTAGTTTGCGAACGATGCAGGGTGCGTCTAGCCGGCGCAGGGTGACTAAATCTCCGAGGGCGCGCTTGCTGAGTTCGTACAGGGGACTGACAGCGGGAATTACTTCGGCTTCTGAAGTGTTGATCCAGACTTCTTTGCAAGCAATGTTTTCGTTAGTGCGGACTGTTAAGAAAAAGAGTTCCATCAGCCGCCACGCGGAAAAAGTGTTAATTTCGTAGGAGTTGGCGATCGCCTCTCCTGTTCTTTCTCCCTGTACGTTAATCCCGTGATTGATGACGAGAATATCGATTTTTTCTAACAATAGGGCTAAGTCTGCCTCTTGGCCAGCTTGCCAAGTTACGGTTTTTACAGGTAAATTTTCGCCGTCTAAATTGAAAGTAATTTCCTCATTTCCAGAGGAGAGGGCGATCACTTTTGCACCAGCTTTGTGCAGGTGTTTGAGTAGCAAACGTCCTAAAGTTCCCGATGCACCGGTGACGGCTACAGTTTTGCCTTTGAGAGAAAGTGCTGTACCCATAAGTTTATCTATTAAGGTGAAAGTACCGCAATAGTAAGCATTTTGATTGTCGAAATGATGCCGCCAGTGATAAGGTTTATTAACTAACCACTTGCCAGGGGGAGTCAGGAAGTCTCCCGGTTGGTGGGTGATGTCTGTTAATTCGTCTGCGCCTTTGATGCCGCACCCGCGGGCGATCGCGCTCAACAAAAAGCCTAAAGTATAAATACAACCGGCTGCTGCACCCCAGTGGTATTCCGGCAGCCCAAAATAAGCTACAACCCACAGCAACAAGCCCAAAACCATCATCGCCGCACCTTCGGGCACGTCGTGACGCCAGTGTGCTTGCTTGTAAATTGTCTCGCTGACGGGGGTCAAATTCGGGCGGAAAACGCGGTGATGCCAAGTGTGCAGCTTTTGCAGGGGTGCCCAATAATGGGACACGACGTGATAAAAGTCTCGTATTATTTCTGCCCAGCAGACAGAAGCTATTGCCACAGCGCCGACTATCCAGTAATTTACCATGCTCACATTAGTTTGAAATTTGAGATATTAGAGATTGTCTGTTTTGAAAGATAACTCAAAATGGCTTTTATTGCTAGTCTGGAAGTTGACTCAGGCGTTTTAAAATCTGCAAAACGCGGTACAATTCATTGCCGGGATTGGAAATAACAAATTCAGCCGATCGCGCATACTGGGGAGTTTCGCCTCTAACTAACTTGACAAAATTGAAGTTAGCACCTGTGGAAATAATTCCAAAAGTAGGATTTTCTGGGTTCGGATATGCCAGCATATATGTCAGGAGTTGTGCGATTGCTTCGTCTGTTGAAAACGAAAGTTGTTTGGATTCTATTACTGTCACCCACAAGTTTGCTTTCATAATTAAAATATCTATTCTGCCTTCGATGATTCTGCCTTCGTCTTCCTCTTGAATTGCGATCGACTTTTCGGCTTTGACTTGAAAAGGAGACTCATACAGACCGGCAATAAACAAAATGGGGCTGATGATTGTTAGCTTGACTGCATTTTCCAATACAGGCGGGTTGTCTACCAAGTTGAAGTATATGTCTTGGACGCGATCGAGCAATTGTTTTTCTGAGTCGGTTACTTCGGGTAAGTTTTCTTGCCATTCTCGGAAAAATTCGCTGTTGCGAACTCGCTGTAAACCGAAGTTATCGATTAGATAGCGGAGGTTGATATCTCTTGCTTGTACTTTTTGCATTATGATTAAGCAAGGCTTTTATGGTTATTAATAAGTTTAGCAGAATTTGGATTTTTAACCGCAGATGAACGCAAATGAACGCAGATGAAATTCTGAGTAAGTTAATTTGGCCCAGATGTCTGTTCATTGGGATTTGCGATCGGCAATTCGCTGTTTTTGTCCCGCTTGCATTTCCAGCAATTTTTGAACAATCTCATTATGCCTGATTGTTCAGCTAGCTTAAAAGTTGGGTAAATTATTTTTTTTGCAAAAGGTCGATCGCACTCAATCAATACTGAGGCAAAAACCGGGTTTTTTTAGGCAAATCAATCGTGGTTCGCAGCCGATTCCGATAGAAAAACCCGGTTTATTGATCCAAAATCTACGCTTTTAGGCTCCGCAACCATAAAACAAGATGATGACACCCTTTTCGTCCAGGAATATATCTACAATCGGCAAGTTTGCCGCGCCCTTTCATCCTCCGGTTCTTGCCACCCAAAAGCAAAATGACTTACCGCATTAATTTGCGGAGTCGCCGAGCGAATTGCCGCCATTTGAATCTCCAAAGACGGTCGATTTTTGAGAGGTTTTCCCCAATCTCCAGCAATGGCAGGAATGATTTTTGCTCCCGGAGGCGCTAAACTTACAGTCCGCTGCACTTGTGGGACAATGCAGCTTACATCCCCGCAATTTCCGTAAGACATGGCGTGGAATTCTACGGCAGCCGGAAAGCTGTCCCAAGGCTGCAATCTCGAATCATATCCCCCTTGATTTATCGCTTGATTTGCAGTAGGAAAAAACACTGCTCCTACAGGAATTCCCATCCTTTGAGCTGGCTGAATAGCTAGTCCAAAAAAATCTAAAATCCCTTGAACGGCGTGAGCAACACTCAGTTTCCACAGGTCTTTTTGCAGAGTGCCGGTATCGGGAAGCCGCGGTGTCGGTTTTGGTGTGGGAGTTGCAGGGTTTGGCTTGTTAGGGGCGGGATTTGTTGAGGCCGATCTTGATGCGGCATTCTGGCTTCTAGAAGGTGGAGTTGCTACTGACATCGCCTGCGGAATTCGACCCTGCCAAAGAGGTTCTCGCTCAGTTGGATACTGTTTGACTACTGCTTGAACGTCAGTAGTATTGATAAATCCTTTAGTCAAATATCGCTGAATTAAATCTCGCCCTTGCTGATTGCTAGCCCGCTGCAAAAGAACTTGCTGCGATGCTGGGCCGTAAATCCACAAGTCTTGAACTTTGGTAGCAACTGAAGCGGGCCCGATGCCCCTTAGATAGCGAATGTAGTCGAATAACATTCCTTGGGGCTTGCGCTTGACTATTTGATTTACTAACAAAGTATAGTCTTGCCGTGCTTGTGGGTTGTACGGATCGATAAAGGCTTGATTGCCCGGAACTTCTCCGAAGTCCTGGTTAATTGCTGCGTCTTCGCTTACTATTAAACTTGTCTGATTTTTACCGTTGATAGCGAGGGTTTGCTGTCTGTCTGGACGCTGAGCATAGCTATAGCCAAAGTTCATGGTAAATAACCAGGCGTAAACTTTTAAACCTCGTTGTTTGCCTTTGGCGATCGCCCTTTCTAACAAGTCGTATTTCTCGTAACCGCGATTTCTCACAACAGAAGGCCAAGCCGTAGGATTGTCTGCAACTGGGAGAAGCACTTGACCATCGTAAAACACTTCGACATAGACTTGGTTGTAGCCTTTATTCACAACTTTGTCTAATACTCGATCGAGTTCTCCGGGTCTGACATCGCAGGGATACAAACGCAGCCAAACTGCTTGGGTTTCGGGCCAAGTTTTTTTACGGCATTCTGCTATTTCCCGCGCGTGTTTGTTCAAAACAGCAAAATATGCTTGCTGAGATTCCCGTTTTCCCGACAGGGCGGCGCGGCGCAAGTCTTCTTTTTGATTTACCTGTTCTGGGGATAATTGGCAATAGGCTGATGTTTGGGCAAAAGCTGGTTGATTTCCGATAAACGGCCACACAAGTTGGCTGATGATGCTACTGGTTAAAACAGCAGTTACCGCACTTAAAAAGCGTCGCTGGTGTTGAAAATTCGCGATGCGAGTTGGTGCAATTTTCATGGGAGAGTTGAATGGGGTTTCTGGTTTAAATTGGGTGGCAATCGCATTTTTGCGATCGCGCTCCACAAGCAGCTACAAATTTTCTACTTTTTTCTGTTGACCTAGTTATGGCACAAGTCGATCGCACAGTGCAAATTCTATCTGGCGGCTATTTAAATTCAATAAGGGCGATCGGGTAAGACAAGACTCCGCGATTAAACGGTTTTGCAGTATTTTTTCCCTAACTGCTGCATAAAAAAGCGCCTGAATACAGTGGGCGCTAAAAGCAGTTGATATTTCTACTAAAAATTGTTAACACTCAAATATCAAGGATGAAAGATGAATTAGTGAAATTTATCCTTGATCCTAAATTTTGAGATTAAGCTCCTCTGTTAAGAGCAGCTTCTACTTGCTGAAATTCTGACTCAAGACGCTTTTTCAATTTTTCAGGAACGGGACGGTTTGGATAGGAACTGTAATGTCCGGCCAAAGAGTTTAATGCCGTCCGCATTGTCGTGAAAGAGGCCAGCTTGGTAAGAGCGGGATCGCGGCGGTATTCAGCAAAAAAATCGTTGATACTCGTGCGAGCCTTGGCTTGAGCGGCTGCTTTTTCCGGCGTGCCCTCTGGCAAAGTGAGCGCTGTTCTCAAGCTGTTCACTAATGCTAATGTGTCTTGGCCATAATCTCCACTCAGAGTGGCGGGAACATTGGTACAGCCCGCTACGCCGATGACAACAACTAATACCAGGGCTAACAGACGGGAAATGTAATGCTTCATAAAAAATTCGGTAAGTGGGAAACTCAGTCACGAAGAGTGCTGAGAGGGAAACGACTCGGCGGTTGAAACCGGCGTGAATCTTTCCATTACCGCCTTGGGATTGCTAGATTCGGTGTACTTTTGTAGTGTACTTTCGATGGGACAATTACCATCTCAAACTTCGCAACCCTGTACGCATAATGTTCGCTCTTTTATGAGCCTCCCTTTCGGGGTAATGTTAGCTTCGACAAAGTTAACGGCCGGTACTATATCTAGGACACTGATTTAACCCAATAAGTCTGTTTAATCCTAAATTTCTAGAGCAAGGAACTAGCTTCGCATCCCTTGGTAGGTCTTTAAACTCTTACCGTTAACGTAGTACGCGAGGTACTTAGTCTGGTCAACTGTGGTTTAAGTCTTAGGCTAGAAGCCCAGTGTCTTTAGACCTGGGTCGTTGACAAGGTTTACAAAAATGGAAGCGAAAGCGGTAATCAAAATTAACCTTTATCCTATCTCGAATTGAGGTAATAATGCCACTTTCTACTTTTTTTTGTTCTCATACCATGAAACAGAAAATTTGTCAATCTAAAATCTAAAATCTAAAATCTAAAATCGATTGATTTGTCCGGCAACGACGGAGAGAATTTGGGTTTGTCGCAGCCACTGAGCATCAAAAGCGCCTAGGTGAGTTGTAGTAATCAGAGTTTGAAATCGTTCTTGAATTGTTTCTAAAAGTTGATTTTGGCGACTCAGATCGAGTTCTGCAAGTACGTCGTCGAGCAACAGTAAAGGCGCTTCGCCGACGACTTCTTCAATAAGCTGCAGTTCGGCTAATTTTAATGCTAATACCAGAGTTCGCTGCTGACCTTGGGATGCGTATTGACGAGCTGGGGTATTGTTAATGGTAAATGTAATGTCGTCGCGGTGGGGGCCGACTAAAGTGGTTCCTTGAAACTGTTCTGCGATCGCCCTTTTTTGAATTTTCTCTAAAAATGCTTGCCGCACTCCTTCGAGATTGTCTTTAGCGATAAATTCTGAACTTACTTCAATATTAGCATCGTATTTCACATCTAAAACTTCTGCTGAACCGCTAATTGAACGGTGCCAATTTCGAGCTAAAGGCATCAAACGCTCCAAAATTCGATCGCGCCTGCGGATAACGCGAGCGCCCGCTGTCGCCAACTGCGCGTCCCACAAAGCTAATTCTGAACTGGGAATGGGGAATTGGGAATTGGGAATTGGTAAGTCTTCTGTATTTTCTGGTTCGGGACTTTCGGGTGCAATAAATCGCATCTTGTCAAAACTGTCGGAAAATTCCGCTTTCCTGATTTCTTTAGAACGTTTCAACAGAGCGTTTCGCTGGCGCAAAATTTGGTTGTACTGCTGCAAAATGTGAGCGTAAATCGGTTCTAACTGGATGACTAGGCGATCGATCCAATTACGCCTTCCTTCGGGCCCGCCCCGCACTAAGTCCAAATCCAAACAAGAAAATTGCACTACATTTAAGACGCTCAAAAAGTCTAAATGGCGGCGCAGCGGTTCACCGTTGAGCTTCAGTGTCCGACGCGCCCCTGAGCGAAGAGTTAAAGCTAAGTCGATCGCTCCGGTTTGACGTTCGAGTGTAGCATCAATTTGCCCGATCGGCTTTGAGTCGAGTATTAAATCGCGATCGCGCCCTACCCGGTGGCTTTTTAGTGTAGAAAGCAACTCTACCGCTTCTAATAAGTTAGATTTTCCTTGAGCGTTATTTCCTACTAAAATTGTTTTGGGAGCGTCAAACGCTACCTTTTGATCGAAGTAGTTCCGAAACTGCCGTAGGTGCAGCGTTTTCAAATACATAATATTAGTAATTGGTAATCGATAATTGGTAATCGGTAATTGGTAATTGTAATACAGTCATCGTAGGGCGAACATTAAGGGTTGGTAGCCGTGAGCCTTTACGATGGCGATTTTCGCCGAACGTTGCATTCGTAATGACATTATAACGAACTAATAAATGTTTAATTGTGACACAATCTATTTAGTTTTCGTAGCAATGACTTTCGCTGTGAGCCAGGGGTTTCAACCCTGGCGGATCTTCTTGAAAATAAGCTGTTACACATTTAAACCAATAACGATAGAGGTAGGGTGCGTCATCCGCGAACACTGGCGGGATATGGGAAATACTTATGTACGATCCGCACCCTACTATCCTCTTTTAAATGCCCAACAGCTTAGTACCCAATCGAGCGCTCTAGCTAATAATCAAACTTAGCTCACTATCCGTCAGCCGTTAACACTATTTCCTAGATTTGTTGTAAAAGCGCACAAACAGTTTTTCCATTTCAATCCAGACAAACATCAGAGCGCTGAAACCGAAGCAAACTAGCAATTCAAAAGGCGACAAATAGTGAGTGCCGAAAAATGCTCTCAGTGGCGGAACATAAATCAGCATTAATTGCAAAGCAGTAGTAACAATCACAGCTCCCCAAACAAAAATATTAGTCAAGGGATTTAACTCGATAGTTAGCTGAGTGTTAGACCGAATTGCGATCGCGTGACCCATTTGTGCCAAACAAAGAGTTGTAAACACCATTGTTTTCCAAGCATCTGGATTGCCGTGTCCGGGAGAGTGAGTATATCCGTAAGCCCAGGACATCATTGCGATCGTCAAAATTGCAAAAATAATCCCGATCCGAATCATGTAAGAACCCAAACCCCGCGCAAAAATACTTTCTCGCGGACTGAAAGGAGGCCTTTTCATCACGTTCGGTTCCCCCGGTTCCACCGCCAAAGCCAAAGCGGGAACGCCGTCTGTTACTAAGTTCATCCACAAAATTTGCAGCGGCGTCAGCGGCACTCCTCCCAAACCCATTAAAGGTGCGGCCGCAATTGTCAAAACTTCGCCGATGTTGCTGCCCAAAATGTATTTAATAAAGCGGCGAATATTGCTATAAACCACTCGCCCTTCTTCAGCGGCGGCGACAATAGTTGCGAAGTTGTCGTCGAGGAGCACCATATCGCTAGCTTCTTTGCTGACATCGGTGCCGGTAATCCCCATGGCGATGCCGATATCGGCTTGTTTCAAGGCGGGGGCGTCGTTAACGCCGTCGCCGGTCATGGCGACAAATTTGCCCCAACTTTGCAAAGCTTGGACAATCCGCAATTTGTGTTCTGGGGAGACGCGGGCGTAAACGCTAACCTGTTCGACTTGCTGTTTGAGTTCTTCTTGGCTGAGCTTTTCTAATTCTTGACCGGTGAGAACTCGATCGCCCTCTGTTGCAATACCTAAATCGTAGGCGATGGCTTTTGCAGTCAACTGGTGGTCTCCTGTAATCATCACCACCCGAATGCCAGCATTGCGGCACTTAACCACAGCTTCCCGCACTTCCGGCCGCGGGGCGTCCAGCATACTGACGAGTCCCAGCCAAATCATGTCTTGTTCGCTAATTTCCTCAGAACCTTCGGGCGGCAGGCTTTCCCAGAGTTTGTACGCAAACCCGAGGACTCGCAAACCGCCGCTTGCCATGTTGTTGTTTTCGACGAGGATGCGATCGCGCATTTCCTGGGTTAAAGGTTGTACTCGATCGCCGACTATAATGCCTTTGCAGCGCTCCAAAGTCAACTCTGGAGAACCTTTGGTCAGCATCAAATAATTCGACTGCTGTCCTGTTTCTGCGGGAAATCCCGAATGTCCTGATCGGCCGGGCACTTCGCAAATCACGCTCATCCGCTTGCGTTCGGAAGAAAAAGGAAATTCCGCCGTCCGCGGCAGCAATTGAGACTGTTTTTCCTTATAAATGCCTGCTTTTCCCGCTACACAAAGCAGAGCTCCTTCTGTGGGGTCGCCTAAAATCTGCCATTCTTGTTTTTCTTGTTGCAATACTGCGTCGTTGCAAACTGCACAGGCAATTAATAAAGATTCGAGTTCTGGATATTCCTCTAAATTATTAATTTTGGCCGCTGTCAGGCGATCGGTAAAATCTCCGATCGGGGCATAGCCATCCCCTGCGACGGCGACAGTGCAGTCGCCCGTAGACACTAGCTGAACTACCATTTTATTTTGAGTCAGAGTACCTGTTTTGTCAGAACAAATGGTAGTTACCGAACCCAAAGTTTCTACCGCAGGGAGTTTGCGAATCAGGGCGTTTCGCTTCACCATCCGCCTAGTTCCGAGTGCCAGAGTAACTGTCACGACTGCTGCGAGTCCTTCGGGAACCACAGCCACAGCCATGCTTAGAGAAACTTCTAACAACTCTTCAAACCTGCTGGTATCGAACCCGATGCCGCCGTTTTGGAAGGTAATCATGCCGCCGATGACGACAATTGCGACTAAGGTTAGGGCACCGGAGACTAGAACATTTCCTAACTGGCTCATCCGCTGTTGCAGGGGAGTCGGTTCGGTTTCTACTGACTGAAGCATGGTGGCAATTTTGCCCAGTTCAGTTTTCATTCCGGTGTTGGTGACGATCGCCTTTGCTCGTCCCTGAACAACTTCTGTGCCCTGAAAAATCAGGTTGAGTCGATCGCCCAAGGAAGCATCTTCTGGAAGTTCTAGATCGGCTTGCTTGGTTACTGCTAGGGCTTCTCCTGTCAAAGCAGATTCTCTGACTTGCAGATTTGATGTTTCGATCAAGCGTGCGTCTGCTGCTATTTTTACCCCAGCCTCCAACAGCATTACGTCTCCGGGTACGAGTTCCTTGGCGGCTATTTCCGAAGTTTTGCCGTCCCGCAGGACTCTGACTAGGGGGGAAGCGAGGTTTTTGAGGGCTGCGAGGGCTTTTTCAGCACTTTGCTCTTGGAAATAGCCGAGAATGCCGTTGAGTATGACGATCGCAAAAATGGCGATCGCATCTTTGGGAAAAGTATTCGACCTGATGTCCAAAAAACCCGAAATCACGGCCACACCCATCAGCATCAACAACATGATGTTGGTGAACTGATCGACAAAAATCGACCACGGACTGCGGCCTCCTGTTTCTTCGAGTTCGTTGGGGCCGTATTGCTGCAAGCGTTCTGACACCTGTTTGCTGCTCAAGCCAGCGTCTTTGTTGCTGCTTAGCTGCTGGAGAGTTTGGTCAATTGCTACGGTGTGCCAAGAAGAGGGAGAATTTGAAGACATAAATTACGATCGAGCATGGGGGATAAAGGTGGTTGCGGCCGGACAGCTACAGCCGATCCATCTGGCTGATTACAGAGAGAGAGTTTTGAGTTCTGAATAAAAAACTGTTTAACTTGCTACTCGTTTTGGGCGCTTCGATGCCGGGGAAGCAAAAAGCTTTTAACTTCAATGCGTCTGGTGGCTCGATCGCGCCGTTTGTAGACCTACGGCTGTTTTCGTATAGTAAACGAATTCTTGTAAACTCTTAGAAGATAGCGGTAGACATTGGCAGTATGTAATAGGATAGGCTACCGTTTAAAACCAGCGCCGAAGCATCGGACTAAGCGAAAAAGTTTCGTAGTAAGCGTAACGGCTCAGCCCCCAAAAACGTAACGCATTGAATAGCGCTTTCAATATTTTGTTGAAAGCTTTGAGAGATACCTCCCTATTAGGGATCGCTAAAAGCGATGCCCGATCTGCCATACACAGTATATCGAGGCGCAATCCTGGATTTACCGGGTTAAATGTATCTGATAGCACCTATCCACCTTACTACTAAAAATTAGCAATTTCTTCGGCTTTTACCCAATGCCCAACGGCTGAGTTTACTCTTCAAATGGTGATATTTCCGGCAAAAGCTGAGGCTCTGGCGAGGGGCTTCACAATCTTGGGGATTTTTCCCACACCGAATTTTGCAGGCCTCCTGACATTGGGCAGAATTTTTGGTTTTTTCCCTGTTCCCCCAGCCTTCTATTACCAAAACTTTAATTTACTTAACACTTCTTAACAATCCCGCTTTTCCACAGAAAGCTAACAAAGGCGATCGGCCCACGAGAGGGTTCGGGGCGGTTCAACCGCGACTGCTGGGGCGAGGGAAGCAAACTGTGCGTTGGGTTGTGCAACCCCGCATCTATCGCAGGAAGGAGATTAGCCTGCACTTCTCCACCCAGACATTTCCCTTCTTAGAGAGATAACTTTCTGTAATAATTTGTAATAAACAAAGATGGGCGGGCGTTGTATAAAGATTATCAGAGGGTTGAAACGACAGGCCAAAGTTAACAAAAACACTGATTGACAAGGTTTGTCGCATCTCATAAAAGATGTTAAAATTTCTAAGGTTTCTTAAACGTCCGTTACGATGTAACAATAGTGCAGGTAGCGGAAAGGGAAAACTCGATCGGACCAGCAGATTAGCTGGCATCAAATTTCAACCCTTGCAGGCACTCGTAGCCTGAACAAATTTAACTTAACGGTTTTATACCGCAACCAAACTCAATTAACTCAAGTAGGAGAGTTCTTTCATGTTTGACGCATTTACAAAAGTGGTTTCCCAATCTGACGCTCGGGGCGAATTTCTAGCTCAGGGTCAACTAGATGCTCTCAGCAGCATGGTTTCCGACGCCAACAAGCGGATTGATGCAGTAAACCGCATCACCGGCAACGCATCCAGCATCGTAGCCAATGCAGCTCGCACCCTGTTCGCCGAACAGCCACAACTGATCGCTCCTGGTGGCAATGCGTACACCAACCGCCGCATGGCAGCTTGCTTGCGCGATATGGAAATCATCTTGCGCTACGTCACCTATGCAACATTTGCAGGCGACGCCAGCGTTTTGGACGACCGCTGCTTGAACGGTCTGCGTGAAACATACCAAGCTCTGGGAGTTCCCGGTGGCTCAGTTGCAGCCGGTGTGCAAAAAATGAAGGAAGCAGCAATTGCGATCGCTAACGACCCCAACGGTGTTACCCGTGGTGATTGTAGCTCGCTAATGTCTGAAATCGGCAGCTACTTCGACCGCGCAGCTAGTGCAGTCGGCTAAAAATAGCCAAGCGAACCTTTCTTGTAAAGAAGCGAGCATCGCATTTTTGCAAACAATCATTTTTGTACAAAAACAACACAACATTAGGGAGAAACCAGAACAATGAAAACCCCTTTGACTGAAGCAGTAACCGCAGCCGATTCTCAAGGCCGTTTCCTGAGCAGCACTGAACTGCAAGTCGCCTTCGGCCGTTTCCGCCAAGCAGCAGCAGGTTTGGAAGCAGCCAAAGCGTTGACCGCCAACTCTCAGCGTTTGATCGACGGTGCAGCTCAAGCTGTGTACAACAAATTCCCGTACACGCAACAAATGCAAGGCCCGAACTACGCTTCTACCCCAACAGGTAAAGCCAAGTGTTCTCGCGACATCGGCTACTACCTGCGGATGGTAACATACTGCTTAGTTGCAGGTGGCACAGGTCCGATGGACGAGTACCTGATTGCAGGTGTTGACGAAATCAACCGGACATTTGAATTGTCTCCTAGCTGGTACGTTGAAGCTCTCAAGTACATCAAAGGCAACCACGGTCTCAGTGGCGACGCTGCAACTGAAGCGAATTCCTACATCGACTACGCAATCAACGCTCTGAGCTAGATTTGCGTGATGCCCGGGATTGTAAGCTGCTGTTAGCTTAAGTGTTAGCGGTTGTTTACAATTCCGGGCATCTGCGATCCAAGCCTAGTTTTGCAAATACTTTTTTAAGCAGTTTTCAATTTTTACAGCAAAAAAGGAAGAAGCGAAGATGGCGGGACTAGCAGCTGCAGAACGGTTGGGAATAAAAGCATTTGAAGAAGCGGGACGGGTAGAACTGCGCCCCCACTGGACGCAAGAGGATGCGAAAGCAGTAATTCGCGCTGCTTACAGCCAAGTTTTAGGCAACGAGTATTTAATGTCGAGCGAACGACTTACCAGTGCTGAATCTCTGCTGCTGCAAGGGCAGATTTCAGTGAAAGATTTTGTGCGGTCAATTGCACATTCCGAAACCTATCGGAAAAAGTTTTTTTATCCGAACTCGCAAACGCGGTTAATTGAGCTTAATTATAAGCATTTGTTGGGCCGCGCTCCTTACGACGAGTCGGAAATTGCTTTCCACGTTGATTTGTACAATGCAGAAGGCTACGAAGCTGAAATTAATTCTTACATTGACTCCGTTGAGTATGAAGAAAATTTTGGCGAAAGTGTAGTGCCTTACTATCGCGGTTTCGCGACTCAAAGAGGTCAAAAAACCGTCGGTTTTAACCGGATGTTTCAACTGTACCGGGGTTTTGCTTCCAGCGATCGATCGCAAAACCAAACCCAAGCCCGGCTGACTTGGGAAGTAGCGAGAAATATGGCTTCGCCGATATACACGGCCTCCACCGGAAAAGCCCTTGGCGGCACATCCGGCGGTTCTCGCGACCAACTCTACCGAGTCACCGCAATGCAAGGTGCGGGTAATTTTCTGCCCCAAGTGCGGCGGACTACTACCGAATATCTCGTGCCTTACGAGCAACTTTCGAGCCGCTTGCAGCAAATCAACAAACGTGGCGGCAAAGTGGTAAGTATTACCACAGCTTAAAGTTTGTGTATTGACGTTTTTGTGAAACGTCTTTAGCAAATTAGGACTAAGGCTAAAAAATTATTCAATTTTATATGTATAGGTAAGGTGTGCAGTGCACACCCTACTTTGAGGCATATTATCCTTAGTCCTAAAAATTTCAAGTGCAACGAAGCATAAAACTTTTGTCATTAATAATTTAGGAGAAAATCTGGTGGCGATTACAACAGCAGCGTCCAGACTGGGCACATCCGCATTGAGCGATGCGCCGAAGGTAGAATTGCGCCCGAACTACACCAAAGACGACGTTGAAACGGTGATTCGTGCCGTTTACCGTCAGGTGCTCGGCAACGACTATTTAATGAAATCCGAGCGACTTACAAGTTCCGAGTCTTTGCTGCGAGACGGCAGTTTGAGTGTACGAGAATTTGTACGCGCTGTAGCTAAGTCAGAACTGTACAAAACCAAGTTTTTCTACAACAGCTTCCAAACTCGGACGATCGAACTAAACTACAAACACTTGCTCGGTCGCGCTACCTACGACGAATCTGAAGTAATTGAGCACTTAGATTTGTACCAAACAAAAGGCTACGACGCTGATATTGATTCTTACATCGATTCAGTAGAGTATCAAGAAAACTTTGGCGAAAGTATCGTCCCTTACTACCGCGGCTTTAACACCCAGCGCGGTCAAAAAACCGTCGGTTTTACCCGGATGTTCCGGTTGTATCGGGGCTATGCAAACAGCGATACATCTCAGCTAGAAGGCAATATCTCTCGCTTAGCTGTCGAACTCGGCACTAACACCGCTACGGCTGTAGTTGGGCCTTCTGGCGGTAACGAAGGTTGGGCATATCGGCCTTCCGCCAGAAACGTAACTCCCGCCAGCACTTTCGGCGGTGCGGCAGCTTACGGCAAAGAAGGGCGGCTGGTGCGCGTGGAAGTTTCGGGCATTCGCACGGGCGGATATCCCAGCGTGCGCCGCAGCAGCAAGGCTTTCATCGTACCTGTTGAGGAGTTGTCCTCGCAAATGCAGAAATTTCAACGCATGGGCGCGAAAATCGCCAGCATTACTCCAATTTAGTTGTTAGTCATCAGTCATTAGTCATTAGATAATTAGTTTCTGCGTAAGGTGCGAGGTGCACGGAAACCTACATAATTAGGTTCTGCGTAAATTCTGAACTAGAGACTAAGGACTAAGGACTAAGGACTAAGGACTAAGGACTACTGACCAATTACCAATTACCAAGAAGCTTATGTTGGGTCAAATTGTAGCTGGAAAAAGTGGCAATACAGCTTCGGCTAGTCGCTGCTTTCGGTATGAAGTTGTCGGCTTGCGCCAAAGCGATGAAACAGATAATGTGGATTATTCGATTCGATCGAGCGCGAGTACATTTATCACTGTGCCTTACAATCGGATGAATCAAGAAATGCAGCGGATTACTCGCATGGGCGGGAAAATTGTCAGCATTCATCCTTTAAACGCGGGTGCAGAATCATCCCATGAATCATCCCACGATCACCAATAGTTTGGTTGCAGGGGCGATGAAAATCGCTCCGACACAAGCTAGAAGGGGCGATGAAAATCGCTCCTAGACAAACTTTCGTCCACTCCAAGCGGACTAAGAGTTAATGTAACCCGCCCCGGCGGGTTTTGTCTGTTTAGTAGCGATTTTAATCGGCCAGTTTCCCTAACCCTTGCAGGTTTTTTCTGGATAGCAGCCATTTCAAGAGCCGAATAACTAATAACTAATAACTAATAACTAATGACTATGAATTATTACGAATCCGACTCACCGCCGGCGGGTGTAGCTGAGGGCGAGTCTTTAACTGTTGAACAGGCGATCGCAAATTTGCACTCCCAAGATTACAGTCTCCGGTATTATGCTGCTTGGTGGGTGGGCAGATTTCGAGTCAAGGAACCGGCAGCTATTGCAGCTTTAATTGCCGCATTGGAAGAAGAGTCAGAACAAACGAAAATCGGCGACTATTCCCTATTGCGAAATGCGGCGCGGGCCCTGGGTAAATTGGGCGACAAACAAGCCTTACCTGCCCTGATTCGCTGTTTGGAATGCGCCGATTATTACGTGCGGGAAGCGGCGGCTCAAGCTCTAGAAATGCTGGGAGATCGCGATTCTATTGAGCCGCTAATGAAGCTATTGGATGGGGGCGTAGCTGTGGCTGTGCGAGTGCCAGGAAAATCGCACCTCGTGCAACCTTACGACTCGGTAATTGAAGCTTTGGGAACCCTGCAAGCGACAGAAGCAATACCCCTAATTTCACCTTTTTTAGAACATTCTGTGGAGCGGGTGCAGTACGCTGCGGCGCGGGCGATGTATCAGTTAACTGGTGAGCGGGTTTACGGAGAGCGGTTGGTAAGTGCTTTGAATGGGGCTAATTTGCAGTTGAGGCGATCGGCTTTGATGGACTTGGGGGCGATCGGCTATTTGCCGGGAGCGCAAGCTATTTCTGAAACTTTAGCAGAAAATAGCCTGAAATTGATTGCGCTCAAAGGAGTTTTGGAGCATCACCTCAATCAACAAGAATCTCTATCTTTGTCAGATGAGGCTATCCGCGTTATGGATTTAATGGATAGTTTACTTTAAAAAAAATTAGTTCACAACTGAAATAGGATTGCTGTAGCGATTCTCAATTGTCTGCCCTACATTCAGGAGACAGCACATTTCAGGAGACAGCGCCGTGCTGTTGGCCTACCGCATATCTGTATTTCATGGAGTTGAAAACTATTTTATCGGTTTGATCCGGGTGAATCTATGACCGATTATTTGATGGAATGAGGGAGGGGGCTTTAGGTACTAATTATTATAAATTTCAGTGAAAATACTGAGGTTTGTAGCTGTAGTTGGTGAAACCGAACTGTTAAAATAATATTACCATCTGGATGAGTTTTCAGTTAAAAAAGTTTGGGTTTTGACTGCGGGCGATCGCGGAATGCTGGGAGATGGTTGTGTAGCGGCTAGAAGTATAAATCGGGGGATTCACCATGAGCAACGACGCTTTTGAAGTCCAGGTGCAACATTTTGCAGCGCTGAAGTCCAAGTATCAAGCAACAAAATATGAAGATTCATCTCCCTCTAGTCTTCTGTATCTCATTCTGCGAAAAGCTGATTTAGAATTGGAAATTACTAAATTTGAGTGGATTTGGTTACAAGAGCATGAGCTTTTGGAAACAAGAAAAGCTATCGAGCAAGAGCCACAACGTAAGAAGGAAGAACCCAAAAAACTCGATGCTAAATTTTCTCAACTCAAGTCTAAGTTTAAAGTAACCAGAGGGGTACCCATGTCCAGTGCTTTGTATCCTATCCTTTGGAAACTTGAATCAGAAAATCAGCTAACTAACTTAGAAGTTAAATATCTCCAACAAGTACACGGGCTTACTGAAACAGTTGCTATCGTTGAAGATATGGCGCGATTTGCTGCACTAAAGGCTAAGTACCGAGCCACAAAACATCAAGACTCATTGCCTGAAAGTCATCTCTATCAAATTTTGAATAAACTAGAAGCTGAAAAACCGTTAAATGATTCAGAGGTTAAATGGCTGAAGAAACAAGAACTATTTGACACCCTGGGAATTCTTCAAGAAAAAGAAGCTGTAAGAGAAGCTGAGTTTGCCCAACTCAAGGATAAGTACAAAGCTAGTGAATACCCAGAAACATCTGTATCAAGTCCGTTGTATCCCATCCTGAAAAATCTTGAGGCAGATAAGCAGTTGAGCGAGTCAGAACTTAACTGGCTGGAAGAGCATCAACTTAGCGAAACGCTTAGCATTGTTTTGGAGATGGAACAAACACGGCACTTTGCTGAACTGAAAGTTAAGTATAAAGCTACTACTTATGAGGATTCATCCCTCTCTAGCCATCTGTATAAAGTTCTCAAAAAAATTGATTTAGAAAATCCGCTAGGTGAGCCGGATATTAACTTTCTGAAAAAGCGTAAACTAACTGAGACAATTACTCTGGCGCTTGACAAATATGCTGCTAGTCTCAAGTCCAAAATTCAAGCGGGAGAGCAGTTGAGTGAGGCTGATTTGGATTGGGTGAAACAGAATGGACGTGATGATGTAATTACTTTTGCTATTGAAAACTATGTTGCTAGTCTGAAATCCAAAATCCAATCGGGAGAGCATTTAAGTGAGGCTGATATTGATTGGGTGAAACAGAATGGACGTGAGGATGTAATTACTTTTGCCCAAGAAAAGGAATTTGCTGCTCTCAAGGTCAAGTATCGGATTATAGATCGTGATTTCCCTTTCGATCCGTTTTACGCAATCATGGTAAAATTGGAGAAAGAAGAGCGTCTAGATCCTGTGTTAGTTGTTCAGTTAATACAACAGAAACTTTTAGCTAGTCATGGAAGGATTGCTATTGCCTACCACAGGCTTGAAGCGCGTTTCTATGAGGAGGAATATGAGCGCACTGGAAATAAATGGAACTTGCCCAACGCCAGCAGTCATTGGCGCAAGGCAGATGAACCGGAAAGTGCATTGCAGGTGACAGAAAATCTGGACTTCGACCAAATCAAAGAAAATAAGCTCAAGTCCGCTTTGCTAACAACGAGGGGCGGTGCTTTCCGAGATATTGATAAATTAGATGATGCACAAAAGTGCGCGCTCAAAGCTATTGAGTATCAGCCTCAGAGTCATCATCCTTACACTTTGATGGGAGCTATTTGTTTTGAGCGGAGTCAATTTTCAGAGGGTGAGCGTTGGTTTAACGAGGCAATTAAACGCGGTGCTGAATCAGAAGATATAGATTCCGAACTCAAGCAGGTTGTCAAAAATGCTAAGGATGAGAAGCGTCGGGAAGTTGTGGAATATCTGCTGCAAAAAAATCCGCAGCGCTATGCTTGGGCTAAGTCTTATCGGAAGCGCCAAGGCGGTGAGGATGCACAGCGCAAGAATTCCTAGCGCGGGTATCGAGTCGAGTTTTTTGCGGATTCGACTCTTTAACTAAGGATCGCGAATTAAATAACTTACAATTTTAATTGTTATTGTGGGATGGGCGTCCCGCCCGTCCAAAAAGGACGGGCGGGACGCC